>DQIO01000049.1 GCA_020793555.1 Methanosarcinaceae archaeon
TGTTCTCATTCAGTATCTGATTCAATTGCTCAATTTTCTGTTTGACTGATGGTGATTCCAGTTTATCTGCTTTGTCCCTTATTGCTCTTGCTTCTTCAACTACTTCTACCAGTTTCGTTTTTTTCTCATTGGGTTTCGGAGTATGTAGTTTCTCTTTTTTGTCAGCGGTCTTTTTGCCTCCCAATTCTTCAAAAAGTTTTGGATCTACGGTTTCAATTTCTTTCATTATGGTTTTTATTCCCTGTCTTATCAAGCCAATGGTTCCGGGGATAGCAATGTTTGCTATCACATGCGTGGCATCAGTGGACTGATTTCCTTTGGCAAAGCCTGCATCTTCTATTTGTTTCAATATCACGAAGAATAGTTTTTTCCATCTCTTTTCACCGAGCTTGTCCCTGAAATCACCCAGTGCACTGTGATCGTAAGATCTGTCTTCTATAGGGATTCCAAGGAACCATTTTGTTATGATGTCAAATCTGGCGGAATGTTCCATTTGTCTATCGGAAAAGTCATTGAGATATTGAACGATTGCTGAGCGGAACATCCTTTCAGGGGTGTTTTGTACAGGTCTGCCATTATCGGGCGAATAGAGGTCGCTGCATGCTTCGTTCACGAAGGAAAAATCTATAACCTGATTTATTTTGTAAAGAATGGTGTCTTCAGGTATGAGATTTTTATAGACGGTTGGACCGTAAATGAAGGTGGTTTGTGAGGCTTTTGGTATCGAAAACATATTATTACACCCAAATCATAAATTTTAAGTGATAAATGTGGTTAACTAATATAAATGCTTCGATATCTATCGATTTACATGTAATTAATCGCCAGCGTGGGCGTTTATTTTTAGCGGGATAATGTCAGATATTATGTTTAACGAGAATTGTAGTGGAGACAGTGTATTAATTTAACTGAAGTTCAGGACTTTTCCGACAATCTCTTTATCTTTCAAAGTCAGGTAACAGCAATGGGGTCGTGTCCCCTAGTTATTGAACAGGTACTCTGAACGTTAATAATTCTTTCAATGTCCAAATATGGTCTGTAAGTTTCTGAGCCACAGCTGGTGTCCTTTGCAACCATCTTTTGTTCCCGCAATTGACTTTTAATCGTAGTGATTTATGCGGCTTAACAAAATTATACCATGCCTGGAAGAAGTCTATTGCTCTTGAATGCATCATAGCATCTTTACTATAATTCATTCCTTTTCGTATAAATCTCGCTAGAGAGTTTCGGATAGTCAGATTGATCCGTTCTATATATGATGTGTTAATACAGCCACCTGAATCTGCCCCAAAAAGCCTTAATATTTCTTCGGCATCTCCGAAAACAACACGCTGAAGCTCTTCAACAACTTGCCCTTTCGCAACTTTTTTTATTACCTGAGCATACTTCAAATCATCAGGTGGTACCAAAATAGGAAGTGGTTTTCTTCCAATACCACAATAGGGTGGCTGTTCCAGACTCCCGTAAACATTGAGAAGTCCCAATTCAAAAGGATCCCAATCATCTGAGGTGAACAGTGGGATTGGAGAGGTATTTGATCGTTTACTTTCTAAATCATTTAACAATTCTGTAGCATCATCTGTACTTCTGCCACCTTCATGATGACTGATAAATAATTTTGTATCACTTTCCATTGCTGTTAGTGTATAAACATCACCATATTCATTAGGATCGTCATCAGTCACGTTTTTTTGCTTTTTTTTATATATGACCATATTTCATCAATTTGTACCTGGCCAAGCTCAAGCTCTTGAAAAAAGTAATCGGTAACTTCTTGACAATGTGCTCCTGCAATGTCAAGCCATCTGCAAATTGTATCCTTGTCATGTCCTGAAGCTCTTGCCGTTCCACGTATACTTCCTTTTTCAGGCATCATTGCAAGTGTTCTAAGTATTTCTTCATCTGGGGTCTCAAGTCCAAAAAATATCGTGCCTCTGGTTTCACTGAAGCAACGTGTGCATGTTTTGCATTTCAATAGCGCCCGATTTTTCGGTCCGTATATCTCTTTGACTCTTAGATTTCCTTTACCCTTCTTACCGTGATCCGGGCAATCTTTATTCAAACAACAAAATTTTGATAAATCCAGTTCTGAATCCATTCATATCCCTCAAAAGGGGAGATTACATTTAAACTATTTAAATTTTGTCAATCGATCAGGGACACGACCCGAAATGGACTGTACGCTTAAACCAAAAGGTATGGAATCAGACTATAGTGGCTGG
>DQIO01000048.1 GCA_020793555.1 Methanosarcinaceae archaeon
TTTTTGCCATATAATCCCATATCAAATTTCATAAATTCGCCATCATCCGACTCATTTTTCAGCACATATTTTACAATGAAACTCAAAACCGATAGTGTAATATTGTAGTGAGATATATCACTACTATGTTATGTCATTTATACGAAAATTTAAGAGAAAAAACAAGGACGGAACAATCAGAACATATTATGCAGAAGTCGAATCTGTTCGAGAAGGAGACAAAGTAGTTCAGCGTTATATTCGATCATTGGGCACCGACCCTGAACACCCAACAAACATACCAATTGAACCAACTCATTTCTCATACCTATCTTTGCGATTAATGCAAGGCTCACTTACACCAAATGATCTATTTGAGATGTTAGAAAATATGGGTCAGCCGGTGAAAAAGGCAGACCTTAAGCGACTGGGCATTCACTACGATTTTGAAAAAAAAACGTACTCAATCTCCCTGTTTTACCAGAAGAACTCAAAATCAAAAACCCAACACAATGCCTAAAATGCGAAAACAAACCACACGTACAAACAACCTATACGCGGAACATAAAAACACTCTCTGGCGAACGAAAAATAAGCATTCACAAAAAATATTGCCAAACACACGGTTTAATCAACAACGAAAACATCTCATTTCTGAATAAAATCTGTTTGCCGCGGAGAACTTTTGACACAAAAGTAATGACGGCAATCGGATATCTTCGGTGGTTTTTTAACTATCAACGAGAAGAGATCCAGTTACTTCTTGAAGCAAGAGGAATCAAAATATCGACTGGTGAAATATCCAAATTATCTGAAGAATTTCTTCTTCGATTTTATACTGTTCACAAAAAGCATCGTTCTCAGATGAAAGAATTATTCGATATAAATAAAGGATTTATCCTTCATCTGGATGGAAGTGCTGAAGCAGGAGACGAAATCACTTTTACAGCTAAAGAGGGAATGACAGGGATTACGATAGACAGCTGGATCATGCCTTCTGAAAGTAGGCACTATATCAAACCATTTCTTCAACATATAAAAGACACTTATGGAACGCCGCTTGTGATTATCAGGGACATGTCAAAAGAGATATCTGAAGCGGCTTCTGAAATTTTCCCAAAGGTGCCGCATCAAGTATGTCATACCCATTATATTCGAAACCTTGGTGATATTTTGTTCAAACAGCGTTATAAAACGCTACGGAATAAGGTTGTGAATGCTAAAATTCTTTCTAAGTTCAAATCGCTAAATAAGAAATGCTTTGAGGGGACTACGTCCACAAATAATATTGTGGCCGCAGAACATTATTGGGTCATGCTTGCAATGGAATACATCGTTTATCCAAGAGAATGCCGGTCTGATTATCCGTTTGTGCTGCCGTATTTAGAGGTAATGAATCGTGTGATGGAGATTACGAGCATGGCTCGAAAAATTGTGATGTGGAATGCCAGACATAATTTTGGAGTTAGTGTGGTTTTGAAGTTTGATGCGTATTTGAAAATATTGGTGGATGACAAGGATGTAAAATCATATTTCACTACGGTTGGACATATTTGGAAATGGTTTGAAGAAATTCGATGTGTGTTGCGGGTGAGTCGGGAATTTAGCGGGAAGGAACAGAATAATAGGCCGACGAATGGTGCTAAACTCAAGAGAGATACAGTGGGGGCAATGAAGAAAATTCGGGAGGAGGGCAGAAAGGTTGGCGGCGATTTGGAAAAGGTGTCGGAAAAGATATATGAAAATTGTCAAAGTCACATGGATGAACTGTTTGTGAAAGTTGTGAACAATGAAGGGGAGATTTTGGATGTGGTTAGACATAATGCGCTTGAAGAGTTGAACCATAGGTGGAGTAGAATGCATATTCGAAGGCGTACTGGGAGAAGCAAGACGACTAAAGAAATGACGAAATATGGAGCTCTTCTTGCTGTTTTATCCAATCTTGAAAATGAAGATTATGTTATGACTGTTTTGTGTGATGTGGATGATTTTGTCAGGGAATTACAAAATATTACAGATGAAGAACTTCAGGAAGCAAAGCAATTGATAAGAAAATTTCCACAACATCCTTTAGTTAAATCTGATGTGAAAAGACCTGAGATCCTTCGGGATTTTATTACACTTGTTGAAGATGAATTTAATGACGTGACCGATGCGGATATTGGCATGTGGCTGTCTAACTTTATTAACACAGATGCTAGAATGACGCCATAG
>DQIO01000047.1 GCA_020793555.1 Methanosarcinaceae archaeon
GTTTCAACTTCAATTTTTACCTTGCCGGTTGGGATGGCTGATTTAGAGCTGATTTTATAGCGGTTCAGGGTCATGGCGTTATACTCAGCTTTTAAAATCCCTTTATCCATATAAAGGGTAAATCCAGCCAACGTTCCACCAAGGGCATAAAGCACCCCTTCAGCATTTTTTTCAATCTCTGCATCAATCACAGCCACTTTAGAGCGTCCACTTGTAAATTTTGGAGCCAATGCTTCTGGAATTCGGGTTTGTCCTTCATAAAAGGTCCACTCTTTTAGCGGTGAAGAGGGCATTTCGCTGGGACTGAAAACGACCGTGTACAAACCAGCTCCAATAGGATATACAAGATTATCAGTCGCTTCTTTATCGAATAACACCTTCATTTCAGCCAATTTTTCCGGGTTCTCTTTGGCGATGTTTTTTGACTGCGAATAGTCATTGTTCAGGTTGTAGAGTTCCCATTCATCTTTCGCTGGATCCCAGTCCGCAATGCGGGATATATCGGTCGACCAAGGAATTCTTGGACTGTGAGCTCCTGCAAACCAACCATTATGGTAAACCCCGCGACTACCCATAACCTCGAAATATTGGGTTTTATCAGCAGCCTTTGCATCGGGATTATCGAATGTATAAGCCATGGAAACACCATCAAGGGGCTGTTGCTTGAAACCATCTACAACATCAGGAGATGTAATATCAAGGATGTCATAAATTGTTGCGGCAATATCATTGACATGATGGAACTGTGAACGAACTTTTCCATCGTGCTTGATCTTTTTAGGCCAGGAAATAACGAGTGGGGTACGGGTTCCACCGAGATATGTAGCCACCAATTTGGTGCCCTGGAATGGAGTTGCTCCTGCGTAGGCCCAACCATGGTGATACATGATGTCAAGTTTTGGACCACCCAGTGCATCAAGACCTCCATAAGTATTATTTAACACTTCTAATTGTTGTTCAATACTTGAAGGCGTGGCATTATGTGCCAATAACTCAGCGATGGTTCCATTCATACCTTCTGCCGAAGGACCGTTATCGGAGGTAATGTAAATAATCAGCGTATTGTCCAGTAATCCTTGTCGCTCTATCTCATCAACAATCTTTCCATACTGCACATCGGTATGCTCTAAAAATCCAGCAAATATTTCCATCAATCGTGTTTGAAATTCTCTTTGTGACTTAGGAATATCTTCCCATTTTTGCATACTCTCTGCCAATGGATTCAAGACAGCATCTTGAGGAATCCATCCTAGTTTCTTCTGCTTTTCAATGGTCATTGCTCTGAGTGCTTCCCAGCCTTCATCAAACTTGCCGTCATATTTGTCTGCCCACTCTTTAAAAATATGGTGAGGGCCGTGTACGGCACCTGGCGTGAAATAAACAAAGAATGGTTTATCGGGGTTAAGAGTTTTACTCGTACGGATCCACTGGATAGCTTTTTCAGCCAAGTCTTCAGTTAGGTGATATTTCGGGTCATGTGGTGCTTCGACAGGGTTGGTATTCTCAAAAAGCTGTGGCTCATACTGAGAAGTCTCTCCTGCAAGAAAGCCGTAGAAGTAGTCAAATCCCATTCCTGTAGGATAACGATCGAACGGCCCAAGTTTGGTAATATCCGTTACGGGTGTATTGTGCCACTTTCCAAATGCAGCGGTGTTATACCCATAGTAAGAAAGCACTTGGGGAAACGTGGATGTTGTTTTAGGTATCTTACCCACATAGCCGTCCCAGTCCGAAGCAAACTCAGCGATCTGACCAGCACCCACACGGTGATGGTTTCGCCCTGTCAGCAGAGATGCCCTTGTAGGAGAACATATTGCCGTAGTGTGGAATGCGTTGTAGCTGATACCGGATTCAGCCAAACGATTCATCGTTGGCGTGTGGATGGGGCCTCCAAATGTTTCGGAACTAGAAAAACCTGCATCATCGGTCATAAAGATGACAATGTTTGGAGCATCTGCAGGCAGATGATTTTCTGCTTTTCTCCATTTGTGTTTTGAATCTTTCAGGGTTTTACCTGTGATACTGGCTGATTTTGGTTCCGCAAATGGTAAGACCGAGCCATCGCTAGCCTTCTCTGTTTTAACAGTAGAAGCCTCTTGTGCAAATACCAGACATGGTAATGCTAATATTGTTACTATACTTATGGTTATTTTCATCTAAATTCTCCTAAATTTAATTTTGTATTGGT
>DQIO01000046.1 GCA_020793555.1 Methanosarcinaceae archaeon
TCTCAATACCGGGGTAACGGTTCGGGGCAATACAACCCAGGAAAAATGATAATTTGGTCATTTCTTTTCCTCCTCTTCGGCTACAATCTTATCAAACCCTGAAATATGCAACAATTTTTTAACTTCATTTAGTGCATCAGGGAATCTGTGCACAGTTGGCGGCACCTCATCCAATCCCAATGCCTTGCGTTTTTCTTTTGTATCGTCATTGATTGGTACGGCATGTCCTAAATTGAAAACCAACTGCCCCACTTTCTTATGTGCTGGCAGCATGATGCCGTTGTGGACTGCAATGGTACGGATCTTCATCAGTGCATCTACATTCAGTACACCCTGAGGGCACCGTTCCTGACACTTGTAGCACGTTGTACAATACCAGATATATGGACTGTTTAGAAGTTGATCTTTCATTCCAAGATTTGCCATGCGCAGGAATTTACGAATGTTAAATTCGGGTTCCTGTTCGGCCATGGGACAACCGGAAGAGCAACCGGTACAGTTGAAACATAAAGCAATCTTTTCAGTACCGGGTTCTTCGAAAATTTCCTCCCTGAACTCCGGGGAAAAATCAGATGTCTTAATAGTGTCACTCATTTTTCTTACCTCCCTTTTGCTCGGCAAGGAACACTGTCAGGTCCTTAATCTCAAAATCATAATCTTCAACCGATTCCAGTTCGTTTTTCATGCAGGTCAGGTGAGCCAGACATTTTGGACAGGTGGTGATCATAACCTTCGCACCTGTATCTTTTGCTTCATCCAATCTTGCTTTTCGCAATGCTTTACTCTTGTCATTGCAGTTCATCATCGAACTGACACCGCAGCACCAGGCTTTCTCTTTGTTGTGGAACATCTCGGCAACGTTTGCACCGGCATTGGTGAGACTGTCTCTTGGAGCATCATATTCGCCCATGTGGCGACCAAGCCTGCATGCATCATGATATGTCACATCGACATCGGAATCAATACCAAGGTCAGCATCTTTGAGAAGCTGGCTGATGTGGACTACTTTGATTGGCAGGTCATAGTCCTGGCTTAGTGTCCGATAACATTCGGCACATGATGTGACCAGGGTCTCGATACCACTTTCTTCAATTAGTTTAGTGTTTTGTTCTTTCAGTTTATCGAATGTTGTTCGATCTCCCTGCCATAACTGATCATGACCGCAACATTTCATCTGCAAACGTTTTGGGTCAAGATCCATTCGATTCAGCAGTTTCATTGACGAGTCCGCAATTGATTTAAAGTCTGCGTCCACATTAAAGAACATGTCATGGAAATCCAGACATCCCGGATAATAACCGACCTTTGAATCTTTATTTCCTGCCTCTTTAAGGCTGGTTCTACTCTTATCAAGGTCTACCATCATGTCAGATAAAAGGGTAAAAACTCCCTTGTGAACAATATCAGCACTTTCTGCGTTGCCATCTCGTTGTTCCTTTACAAACTCAGGATAATCTACGCCCTGAGGGCATTCATCATAACAAAGGTTACAGGTCAGGCAATTCCAGATATCATCTGAACTTGTCCTGTATACATTTGTCTGGTAAATTGTATTTCGGGGGGAGGTCATTACGACCCTTCTGACCGGACAGATGGCAGTACACTTTCCGCATTGGTAACAAAGTTGAATATTTGATGACGTACTACTCACCTACATTTAAGACTGTTAACATGTCCATTTTCGATTAATTGGTTGATATTAAAGCATTTCGATTTGATTTCAGCTACATGATTGGACATAGTTCTTTTCTATCACATTATACTGTTATTTAAGATTATCTTTAATCGGGGCTTTGTGTATAAAGTCGAATTATGCCTCGACTTTATACACAGATTCCTGACTTTATACACAGGATGTACTTTGTACACAAAGCCCTACACTAAGGGATTTGGGTAAGGGTTGGTAACCACCTCAGGACTTAAAGAAAGAAATCGTTTGCTTAAGTATGATGAAGACCTTGTACGATTTAGTACGGGGATGGTTATTTTTAGCAGTAGTTATAACACAAAAGGTAGGAGGAAGTTATAATGGATGTAATTTGGCTTGTTGGTGTTGTATTTTTTGGGTTCATGACAATTTATAATATAATTATATCAGGTAAGATAAAAAAATATTCTCCGGCAATTGTATGCCTATTAATGACCCTAGCAT
>DQIO01000306.1 GCA_020793555.1 Methanosarcinaceae archaeon
TTTGATTTTATAATTGTGCCCTATGCCCTTCATAATCCGACACTTGAAAGTTGACGCGACACTAGCCCATACAATCGTTTTTAAGATGCATACATTTGTCATACATATATCAGACTCGTAAAAGACATTCAAATTCCATATCATATAACTTTTGTTTCAGCCGTATTGATAGAAATCTTCGTTTGAAATTCCCGATACTGTTTTCTTTTTATGAAAGTCTACTTATATCTTTATCATATAATAGATGCCTATGCACATAAGCATGGTGATTTAATGAGAAGTGACAATATCAAGAAAGGAGTTGAGCGCGCACCACATCGCTCACTTTTGAAAGCAACCGGCGTAACGGATTCCGAAATGAACAAGCCATTTATCGCAGTTGTCAACTCATGGAACGAGATAATTCCGGGACACATTCATCTTGACAAATTGGCTGAGGCTGTAAAGGCAGGAATACGAAATGCCGGAGGTGTGCCTTTTGAGTTCAATACCATCGGAGTATGTGATGGAATAGCAATGGGTCACGAGGGCATGAAATACTCGCTCCCAAGCCGAGAAGCGATCGAGGATACCATTGAAATTATGGTACAAGCACACCAGTTTGACGGGATGGTACTGATACCAACATGCGACAAGATCGTGCCTGGGCACCTCATGGCTGCAGGAAGGCTAGACATACCCACAATAGTAGTAACAGGCGGTCCAATGCTGCCTGGTTTTGTTGGTGATGAGGATTGCGACCTGGTATCCGTTTTTGAAGGTGTGGGTGCACACCAGAATAATTTGATCACGGATTCAGAATTGAAATTATTGGAAGATATCTCATGCAGTGGTGCAGGCTCATGTGCCGGATTGTTTACTGCAAATACAATGGCATGTGTTACAGAAGCACTTGGATTGAGTTTACCTGGATGCGGAACCGCACATGCTGTTGATGCAAAGAAAACAAGGATCGCGAAAGAATCCGGCGAGCGCATCGTGGAAATGGTGGAAAAAGGATTGACTGCTCGCAAGATTGTGACACAAGAATCAATCGATAATGCGATCAAGATTGACATGGCAATTGGCGGCAGTACGAACACGACCTTGCATTTGCCTGCCATCGCACACGAATTCGGACTTGAACTTCCAATCGAACTATTTGATGAATTAAGCAAGACCACACCACATCTGGTGTCCCTGCGACCCGGCGGTGGCGATTTCATGATAGATCTTGACAAAGCAGGTGGAGTACAGGCGATCATTGAGCGTCTTGGATCCATTCTGGCGCTGGATGCAAAAACTGTTACCGGAAAAACCATTGGTGAAGATCTTAATGATTTTGTGATCATTAATCCAAAAACAAATAAGAAGGTCATATCCACTCTTGAAAACCCTGTGCATCCCGAAGGTGGCATTGCCATCCTTAAAGGAACACTTGCTCCGGAGGGAGCAGTAGTGAAACAGTCTGCTGTAAATAAGAAAATGCTTGTCCACACGGGACCTGCTCGCGTGTATGAAAGCGAAGAGGAAGCTATGGGTGGCATAATGGCCGGAGATATTGTGAAGGGAGATGTTGTATTTATCAGGTATGAGGGTCCAAAAGGCGGCCCGGGTATGAGGGAAATGCTTTCCCCAACGTCTGCGATAGCTGGCATGGGTCTGATCGATTCGGTAGCATTGATCACTGACGGGCGATTTTCAGGTGGAACTCGTGGGCCTTGCATTGGTCACGTATGTCCCGAAGCAATCGAAGGTGGTCCAATTGCGCTTGTCCGAAATAGAGATGAGATCGAGATCGACATGCCAAACAGGATTTTGAATCTAAATGTTTCACAGGATGAGTTGGATAAAAGGCGCGCTTCACTGGCACATCCCAAAAAGAGTGCAGAATCTGGTTATCTCGCCCGTTACCAAAAAATTGTAGGTTCTGCAAGCAAAGGCGCAATTTTAAAATGAAATTGAAATGGCAAAAGAATATTTTTTCAAGTCATTGAACATATATTGTTCAATTTTGGGGGTAAACCCCATCTCACTTTTTTCTAATCGGCACTGATATATCGCATTGAGTCTATTTCTGTTATAATAGTGATTGGGAGTTGATACAATTCCAATGAGGATAAAAGTAGCAAACCAGGCACGTTGCATTGGTTGTTTTTCTTGTATGATGGCTTGTGCCAGAACTTATTATAAGACGGTTTCACTGAAGAACAGTGCAATTGACATTCAGACAAGTGGGGGAATTGAGAGCGCATATGTTGCTGTTGTATGTCATGCGTGCATTGAACCACCATGTGCGAGAGTGTGTCCTACAGATGCACTAATTAAAAGAAAAGGTGGCGGGGTTGTGTTCCACGAAGACCTGTGTACAGGTTGTGAGCAATGCATAGATGCATGCCTTGTTGGTGCAATACATATGGATGTGGATAGAAAGGCAATAGTTTGCAAGCATTGTGGAATATGTATATCTTTTTGTCCACATGATGTCCTTGAAATGAGGAAAATAGATGGCATGGATGATGTGAATGCAAAAATATCCTGTGATGAGGTAAAGTAGATGTCAAACACAAATTCTTCAATCGGTCTGGCAAATGTGTTATATATTGACCTTACCAACGAAACATCAAAAGTGGTGGAACGACAAGATTTGATTGACACGTATCTTGGAGGCACCGGTGTTGCGACCATGTTGATGCATGAGGAGTTTAAAGAAGGGACAGATGCTCTTGCGCCGGAATCACCTATAGTGTTTAGCATTGGACCGTTGTCTGGAATTTTTCCATGCTGCACAAAAGTAGTTGCCATGTTCAGGTCCCCTCTTACCGGCGAATTTGGGGAGTCACATGCAGGAGGACGTCTTGCAATGGCAATGCGATTTGCGGGATGCAGTTCTGTTGTTATCACAGGACGTGCAAAGCGCCCGGTGTATATTACAATCCACAATAATGAAATTGCATTTAAAGATGCATCTTCTATCTGGGGATTATCTTCAACAACTGACATAGGGAAGATATTGCGAAATGTGGAACCAAATATCGGGAAGCGCAGCATAATCCGAATTGGGTCTGCGGGCGAAAATGGTGTGAGATATGCAAGTGTTAATGTTGACACATATCGCCATTTCGGACGTTTGGGTCTTGGAGCAGTGTTTGGTTCAAAGAACTTAAAAGCAATTGAAATTTCAGGGGACGGGGAAATTGAAGTACCTGACATAAATGTATATTCTAAAATATATAAAGAAATATTCACGAATATTGTTGAAACCGACCTTATGGAAAAATACCACAATCTTGGTACGACTGAAAACATACTTCCCCTCAATGAATTAAGTGGTCTGCCCACAAGGAATTTACAGCAGACGTTCTTTGAGTATGCTGAAACGATATCCGGCGAAAACTTTGCTGACAACTATCTTGTCAGAAAGATTTCATGTGCCAATTGTCCGATCGGATGCATACACATTGCAATGTTGAAAACATCGTTTGGCCACTCACATGAATATGAAGTTCGGCATATTTCATACGATTATGAATTGGTGTATGCACTTGGTACGAACCTGGGGGTGCTTACACCCGAAGGCGTTTTGGAATTGATTGACCGTTGTGAGCAATATGGTGTGGACATAATTAGCGTGGGTGTAGTATTGGGTTGGGCAACAGAAATGTCTATGCAAAAAAAATTCACGAACGAGGAGACGAAAGGTGTTTCATTAAAATGGGGTGATGTCAAGAATTATCTTCTTGCCATTGATTTGATAATCGAGTCACCAAATGAATTTTACTCTGCACTCGCAAAAGGCGTTGTCTTTGCTTCAAAAAAGTATGGAGGAGAGGATTTTGCTATACATGCGGGCGGACTCGAAATCCCTGGTTACCATACCGGTGTTGGGAACCTAATAGGATTATCAGTAGGGGTCAGGCATTCCCATCTGGATAATGGCGGATACAGTATTGATCAAAAAGCATTTAAGGGCGATCTTTCGGACGAGGACATCGTTGATACGCTCATCTTCGAGGACGACATACGAGGTGCTCTTACATCAATTACTATCTGCCTGTTCGCACGTGGCATTTACACATATGGTACTATCATTGAGGCTCTTGCCGCAGTAGGCATTGAGCGATCCGAGGAAGAACTTGTCAAACTCGGCAAGGATATTTTTATGAAAAAGTATGAACTTAAACGAAAATTTGGTTTCAGTCTTGATGATGTAACATTCCCATCCAGATTTTTCGAAACTGCATCCACAAATGGTATGATCGATGAAGCGAGAGTTCAAAATATGCTCTCGATGTACAAGAAAAAGCGATGGGGTGCAGGCGGAGAGTGATTGTTTGGAAATGATGGGTAATTGCACGATATGTGGGGGAACGGGAAAGCTATTCACCTGCATGCTGTGCGGAAGGCTTGTTTGCAGGAATTGCATGGACCCATCAACTGGCGCGTGCATACAATGTGCACGCGGCAGAGGAACTGCTTATCAGGGAACGCGGATTGATTGACATGGATATTGCGCGTTGATCTACAATCGTAAATATTATCTCGAATCAGTGTACCATGTGCACGTGGTGTATATGACTGAATCAAAATAATCTAGTACAACAATTCCAAAGTAACATAACAACACGTATTAACCATGCTGCTCATTAATCATTATGGTATTTGAAAGCAAACGTCCAAAATTAGAGTTGACTGACAAAGAAAATGAGGCTCATCGCTGTTTTGTGTGGGTAACTCCTAGTCTTTCACCCGATTGCCAACTTCCTACTTTCATCGATTGTCTTAACTGATGCTTATTTGTCCGTTCATTAGTACGCTACGCGCTGAGCTGAAGCGTTCCGCTCTCGGACACCGACGAGGGTGTCCTTCACTACACTGCCAATTAAATTAAAGGATTGGTCACTGGATTGTGTTCGATCTAATTATTGTTTATGGGATTAACAGGAATGATTTTTCTGTAATGGAAGCCTTGCCCACACAAAACAGCGAAGAGGCGAAAAACTGCTCCTGCCCCACGCCAGTCAACCCAACAATCCATTGACAGCTGAACCACTATTTCTAACGAAATATATTGAAAAAGCAGGTACGGGTACAGTTGATATGCTTGAACGTTGCCAAAGGGCAGGAATTCGGCAACCTGAGTTCCGTTTGGATTCAGGTTTTTTCATACTGACGATTTGGCGCAAAATATTTGAGATGCCAGTGGTTCAACAGAAGTATGAGTTAGAGTCACGGCTGGAGTCACTTCTGGCAGCAAAGATTCTTATTATCTTAAAAGACGGTGAACAGGGCAAGTCTGGATTAGCATCTGAACTAGTGTCGCGTCAACTTTCAAGTGTCGATTATTGGAACAACGATTCTATCAAATATTTCCAAAATACAGTAATTTAAACAATTATATTAGACGCAGATTTACGCTGATTAACGCAGATGCAACCTTAAATCAGTGTAAATCTGTGTGAATCAGCGTCTTGAAAATAACTGGAAAATTGGACTGTGTCAAATCATATATTAGCGATATTGTATTATTGACATGACACTAGGGCATAAAACAGTGTCAGGGGAACTTCATAAACAAGTCAGGAGACTTGTGGGGCTTGATCTAATCGAAATGACCATCCCCGGAAAGCCCAGTAGTCGTCTGCAGAAATACCGGATGACTGAAAAAGGGCAAAATCTTTTGATGAAATAGGAGAGGGGTATCTGGCTTTTGATTTTGAGGATATTGAGGTGTGGTTTGGTGGGGCGGATGTTATAGATTATTTATAAGCCCCAACTGCACCACACATAATAAATTGTGGGGCATTAAGGAAGGCCGATTCGTGATAAAAATGCAGAGAACCTATGAGAAATATCTTCTCGGTATAATTCTGAAACTTTACCAACAAAATTTGTCTTTTTTAATTTCTCAATGTATAATACATTTATAGAAAAATAATGTTTGAAATCAATAACAGATTCAACGAGAGGGACATCATCGGGAAATCTCAAACTATGATAACGAGGAATTTCATTATCAATAAATAATTTATTTTTTATCTTCTTAGGTCTTTTCTCGAAAGGTTCCATATTAAGTCCAATTTCTGAAAGATGTTTTCCATCATAAAAATGTTCGACATTATAAATTGGTGCAACAAGAACTGAAATCAATTGTTTATCTTGAGTTGATTTTGGAGGATCGCTTTTCCTGAACATATGGTCTTGATTTAAGTCGCAATCTTGGGTTAAAACAATGATTAAAGGAAAGTTTATTTTAGATATTTCAATTTCACCATTTTTCTCTATTGCATACTCAATAAATTCGACATTTTTAATTAGATCTCCTTGAGAGAGCCATTCTACATTTTCATAATCAACTTTAATCGTCTTCGCCATGTTTTAATTTCCCACGAAGATATATCCGTTGAGGCTTATTGACACCATACTTTTTTTCTTCGATTTCTAAGGTAGTGTGTTCGTAAACATCTTTACTGATGGCAGTTTTATTTTCATGTTCTGAATACTCATCAGAAAAAATTCTGTCCTTGCTCATTTTAAGTCCTTGTGGATAAAGAGAATAAGCTTCTTATCATAGTATGGAAAGTGCCTGTGTTTTCCAAAATCTCTATTTTTGTTAGAATGCCTTCATAAAAAACATCAAAATCCAATATAAATATATTATTTTTTATAGGTGATGGAAAATCAGGATTGTGTAGCCCATATTGGAAGTTGGTCTTAATCCCTTTTTCATTTAAATTAATAACACTAAAACCTCTTGAAATATTATCTAACCCTAATTGAAAATTATGCAATAATTTTTCATTAATTACATCTTTCCATTTATTTTGATCTTTGTCTAATTGGATATGATTGATATACCTAAGTCCAATTCGATTAACTTGGATTTCTGGATATTTATCAAAGATTAAACTAATAACTGAACTCCAATCCTCCATCAGTTTATCAAATTTTTCGTACTTTTTATACGAAATGAAAAAGGCATTTTCTAAAAAAACCAATTCTTTTTCACGATTAGAATCAAAAAAATGCAATTCTATTTTTTCTAAATCTTTTTGAATGAATTCTTTATCAGAAAATTGCAATTCTTTTCCTTGTATTGTCTTTGGTTCAGGAATTGGAAATCTTTTTAATACTTCCTTTTCAATTTCTTTTGGTATTTTTGTTTCAGAGAACTCAAAAGTTTCAGGCAAATCTATTCTAATTACTACTTCTTTGAGATAATTAACCATTTTCAACCTCTTATACGTAGATTAATTTCATTTATTTAGTGTTATATCTGAACTGACCATCTATATATCCTTCTGGACAAACTTCAATAATCACGCACCCATCTTCACTCTTCTTCTACATTAAACTTTCAATCCAATGGTTTGGAAATGAAACGCCAGTGCATTGCGGTAGGTTTTTGTCCAAGGCCCGATCCACCCCATAAACACGCGTCATCCACCAGATTAGATCCGACCTCAAGCATACTATATTCCAGCCCATGCAGTCAATATACTTCCAATATCTCTACAATACAACAACCCGACTCCGATTCCCAACACTCAACTCGATCTCATCGTTGAAACCGGACTTTGAATAAGCATCAATTACCTGTATCCCTGTATCAATATCAAGTTCATCCACAAGAGGTGCGTGGTCGCCCCAGAGTGCAATTCTTATGCGCCCCGAATCATCAGAAACATAGATGTTTGAGACCATATTGAGCGTACCGTCGTCGCGTGAGAATTCCCGCAACTCTCCCAATCCTGACACAGCACCCTTAATGGAATATGATTCCCCGGGCACGATATCCGCAATAGGCGTGAACGTTTCCTTATATTCCACAGCAGTATCGGTCTTCTTGATCACACTGCGATTGCCGACCTGGATCTCTACTTGCTGGTTAAAATTATTCTCACGGGCGTAGCCGTTGATAATCTCGATCGAATCATCAAAACTGACTTCCTTAGTAAAATCGGTTTTCTCGTCCCAAAGCGTAACCCTGATCTTGCCTGTCTCGTCCCCAATCGTGACATTGCAAACGCGCCCCTCACCACCATCCTTTTTGCTGAATGTGCGCACATCCGAAATATCCACGATCCTGCCGCAGAGATTGATATCGCCCATTCCGTCCTTGACATCAACGATCTTTTGAGATTTCATAGTAGCATCTACTTCTTCGTCAGTCTCGGTAAGTACGCCATTCTTACCGATATTAACCTCAACTCCGGAATATCCGTCTTTCACATATCCGCTGATCTGCATATTCTGGCCGATCTCTAGACTTCCATTCTTGATAAGGTCTGCCTTATCATCCCAGAGTGTCAAACGGATCGATCCTGTCTCATCGGCCACAGTTATATTCCCGACCTTCCCAATCGTGCCGTCGTTTCGATTAAACTCCTTTGCATCAAAAACCGACATCACCTTGGCAATAAAATTCACGTTATTACTATCTACGGTAATAGCTGAAATCTTTGTAACCTCGCGCCCGGTATCAGTGATTCCAAGATCATGGGCAACAAGCATTGCTGCTGTTTTCTCATCGCAAAGACCGCTCATCTGCTCAACTTTTTCACTAACCTTTTTAATAAACTCGTCCTTGCTGACCACACCGCCGAGTTTTTCGTAGATTTCACTGATATCGTCCATGATAACACCTGTTTTATTGTAGATTATATGTAATTCTATTGTAAATTAATCAAAACACAATACGAAAATTTGGCTGATCAACAGCCTGCATAACAATTATATTGTTTTATTGAACTTTAGAGAACGTTGTAGTACAGTATATTACATTAACCTAACGAAAGTCCCTCATTTTTTCCTCACCCCAACAATTTGAAATAAAGATAACCACTTGTTGAACCGATGAGGCTTAACACGATCCAGTTCCTGACAAATTCATCGTACATGATGAGCATCATCTTCATCCCCATATTTGCGGAGTCCCTTGGAGCCACATACTTTGAGATCGGGTTGATCAGTGCAATATTTGGTGCAGCATCCTTTCTTTCATCATTCATATTTGGCAAAGTGGCAGACCTACATAGTCTAAGGAGCGTTGTTATATTGGGCATGGCAGTATCGGCAATAGCATTCTTTTGCAGATATTTGCACACGATCCTTTCTCACTTGCGATCACCAGGGGGCTTGCAGGATTTAGCGTAGGAATGTATCCTGCTGCCCTTATTGCCTATGTGCATTACCAAAAGCGCAGCATAGGCAAGTTCAGTTCATTCGGGGCACTTGGCTGGATGGCAGGATTCCTTCTTGCAGGACTTATCGGGAATATCATCTACCTGTTTGCTTTATCCTCACTTTTCTACTGCTTTGCATTGTTTAGTGCCCTGCGGATGGAAGATATCGAAAAACCCAAAATTCATGTTTCATATTTTTCAATTGACACATTCACAAGAAACATTGGAACATACCTGTCATTTTTTGTACGCCATAGTGGTGCGGTAGCTGTGTGGACAATATTTCCGCTTTATCTCATATCACTTGGAGCAAATAAATTCTGGATAGGTACTATCTATGCGATTAACCCGGCAGTACAGTTTTTGATAATGCGTCGACTTGATGGGTTTAACAACGAACGGCTTATTGTCTGGGGTCACCTTCTTTCTGCATTTGCGTTCGCAAGTTACGCCATTGTCCAAAATTACTTTTTAGTTATACCCGGAATGATCGTTGTAGCAAGTTCGTGGTCTTTCCTCTATGTAGGTTCAAACCAACTACTTGTTGAGCGCAATATCGACAAGGCAACTGCCGCAGGTCTTCTTAATTCTATGATCGGTGGTGCAGGAGTCGTAGGTGCACTAATGGGAGGGATATTATCTCAAATTTATGGATTCGAAGCAGTGTTTATTGGTGCATCAGGTATTTCGATACTTAGTTTTGCTATTTTCAAAGTATTTGACAAATCGAGATCCTTGTCAACTCCCGAATTGGCCCGGCGTCAAAAAAAATGCTAAACAGATACGAAAAAGTCAGAGTTTCAAATACTAGTGTCATGTCAACCATATAATGTCACTAAATCGAAGAGAGAAAAGATGGATGCGAAAAACGGCGCGACCGCGCGCCGCGGTATTTTTCCAAACCATGAACGCAAAATACAAAACGGTTTTTAAGCGGCGTCATATTTGCAGATATGAGAATTGCATTGTTGGATTTGAGGTCATGGGTTTGGCAGCAGTGGAATCCGCCGCATGCTGCGGAAACTGATGCCCTGATTTTTTCAGTTTTGGTTAAATGATTCGACACTTAATAGTTGACACGACACTAATTAATTTCTCATAATTCATTAATCATCATCTTTTTTGTAACTATTTGCTCCAACCATAGCAGCTGCGATCGATTCAATACCATCAAGCCATTCTGCAACAAAACCGTAGGGAACATTTTCCAATGCTTTTTTTGGTATTTTCTTGCCGCCAATTACAGCAGCACCGATCTGGGCAACATATCCCATCGCAATTTGGACATCCCCTGCACCCTCCGCATCAATTGCAGACTTGATAATATCCTTCATCTTTGGTTTCGGATCAAAATCGCCTTCGATGTAGCATTCACATGCTGCAATCCCACCCATCAATGATGTCTGGAGCGAATCTACCATAAGGTCGATATCTTCAGATATCGGCTCTATTTCAGCAAGTACAATATCTCGCAGTTCTGCTATTGCCTTAAGCGTACTTTCACTGGACAAAATATCCCTATCAAATTTTGCAATAACCTTCAAACATGCAAGAATAATATCATCTTCCATGTTAACGAACACTTCACCCTCATTTGTTGATGGTTCATCGGATTCAGTCAATACAAAACCACTTTCTTGAACCTGCTTTATCCAATTATTCCAGCGTTCCTGTGTGTAAAATTCATGATTAATTTGTTCTTCAACCTTATCAGGCATTTGTTTACCCCATTATTGATTTTAATGTTTCAAATGTTGCTAATTGAATATTAATTTTTTAGTACTAAAAGATATTCGTCAAAATGAAATTCAATTCCCGAATCGAAATTAAATTGCAAGTTCAACTTTCTTAAGAGAATATCCCAAAATACATTCTTCGTCCATGTTTCCAATGACCTGGGCAATTGTATATTTGTCCCCTTTTTTGACACCTTTGGGATGGCACATATCGTACATACCACATTCGATCTCATCACAAACTGGGGATTCATACTGTGTCTTTGCACCTTCAACTGCTTTTCTTGAATCCATAGAACAGGTCACCGGTGCTATTATAACATCAACTGCTATCACACCACCATCATGTACCACACAATCATGTACAGTTGCATTTCGTACATTTGTGATCGTATATATGCGCCCTTTTTCGAGGTTCATGCATGTACTCTTCAGGTTACATTTATCGCAATCAGGAGTTTCACCTATAAATGTAAAGCTCATCCCTTCATTTGCAAGCCGGGATCCAACAAGTGTAATTATAGTATCACTATCAGCCATCTTATCACCTTGAACATGTATAATTATTGTATAAATATTAATGAACGTTATGAATATCAAGTCAATGTTATGTATATCAAACCTATGCAATTACCTTGGTTATTCTCGCGATATTCTCTGCAGCATCAGGACTCAGACCTGTGCCAAGAATTGTATATCGCTCGGGGCGAATCGTGTGTGCAAGAACAAGCGCCTCTAATATATACTTATCTTCAATGCCAAGTCCATCGGCGTTTATTGGCGCACGTATGGTCTTTAACGCACCCCTTATTCTCTTCCAATCTCCACCATGCAGATACATCATCATGATCGCTCCTACCCCACATTGCTCGCCATGAAGAGCGGGCACAGGTGCAACCTGATTAAGAGCATGACTAAACATATGCTCGGACCCCGAAGCTGGTCTTGTCGAATCCGCAATACTCATTGCCACACCGCTTGAAACCAGTGCTTTTACAACCATTCTTGCAGAACTTTCAAGATCGGGTTTTATCATCTCTGCCGAATCTACCACAATCTTTGCTGTCATTCTGGAAAGTGCGGCAGCGTATTCGCTAAACGATTCATTCCTAAGACGAGATGCCAATTCCCAGTCAAGAACTGCCGTATAGTTGGATATTATATCGCCACAGCCTGCTGCAAGAAGATGATACGGCGCATCAGCAATTATTTCGGTATCAGACACAACTGCCATAGGAGCATTCGCATCAAGTGAGGTTGATTTTCCATTATGAATGATGGATGCCCGTGAAGATACAATGCCATCATGTGATGCTGCTGTAGGTACACTTATAAATGGCAGACCAAGTTCAGTTGATGCAAGCTTTGCAACATCAATTGAAGTTCCGCTTCCAACTCCCAGCATATATTTAGTATCATTTTCCGATGCAAGTTCTTTAATTCGCTTTACTTCATCCATTGACGAACCAGCTGTAACCTCGATATCAACATTGTGACCCTCATCTTCAATGTAATTATATACAACATCCCCGGCAATTTTCTTGGTGTACTTGCCTGTTATAATCAATGCACCATTATGTAGATTTAATTTCCTGCAGACATCTGTAACATTATTTATTGCCCCATGTCCGGTTACTATGTATCGTGGAAGTTGCATCCATTTTGATTCCCTGTATCCATTTGGTGTTAAGATCATACTCATACCTGCATACGGATTTTTATAATATAATTGTAATTAAACACTACCTATATATCCAACTTTATATCCCTTATGTGTACTGAACAGAGGTAATTATGTCATCAGTCATAGATAAAATTTCGCAATTTATCAGCACTTACTACATAGACCCAATTATCCATGATAGTGGGTACAATATTTTCAATACAATTACATGGGCACTCGTGCTGGGTGTGTGTATTTTCGGTGTGATGAAACTACTTAACCGCATGAAAGTGACCATTGACGATAAATTTATACTCTCAGTTATCCCCTTTGTTCTTGCCGGTTCATCACTTCGTGTTATAGAAGACGCGGGTTTTTTCAAACCTCCAATGCAGTACCTGTTTATTACACCTAACATCTATTTTGCGGTGTTTGCTGTTACAGTGCTTTGTCTCGTTGTTTCAAAATGGATGCAAAGAATGGGAAAAGCTGAGGATTATCGCACAGTGTTTGCGATGTTAGGAGTTTTGTGGGCTGCTGTCAATGTTGTTGTTTTGTTATATGTCGAAGACATCGTCCGCCCAACTGTACCTGTGCTCATTGTAGGTGCTGCGACCGTGCTGACATTTTTGATCTATAAGGTTTCGAAATACGGCGGATACGAACTTTTTACAAATAAGTTGAACCTTTCAATTGTGTTCGCACACCTGTTGGATGCGTCTTCAACGATTGTTGGCATTGACATGCTTGGATATTATGAAAAACATGTTATACCATCGTATCTTATTAACCTTACAGGTACGGCATTTGTCATGTACCCCTTAAAGCTCATGATATTTGTGCCGGTGTTGTATGTTCTTGATACCCAATTCGATGAGGATGATGAGTCACGGACATTGCGAACACTTGTAAAGATGGTCATAATAATACTGGGGCTGTCGCCGGCATTTAGGAACACGATCAGAATGACACTTGGGATATAACTCCATGAACGAAAAATATGAGTATGACCTGAGTTACCTTAAGGATATCAAAATCAATTTTATGTTCATCACGTTAGTGTTCTTTTTATCAACTGCGTTAGGGGTTTTCCATTCTTCGATGGATCCCGAATATGCAATGCAGTCATTAGATGAAGTGAGTGAACTGTTCGACATCATCAATGACCTCTCGCCAATCGGGATCATGCTGTTCATTTTTTTTAATAATGCTATTAAAAGCCTGATCATCCTCATGCTTGGAATTGGTTTTGGCATACTTCCACTTCTGTTCATCGCATACAACGGCTATATTATTGGCATTGTTGTGTACATTATATCAGGTGAGAACGGATTTATGTATGTCCTGTCAGCCATCCTGCCGCACGGGATTATCGAACTCCCGATGGTATTCATATCTGCTGCAATTGGTTTGAAGATGGGGTATTTGCTGTTTAGCTCTATTAAAGGACAGCCTGTTGATATTAAATCAGAGTTCTCGCGCGGGATGAGATTCTATTTTTACAGGGTGATGCCGTTGTTGTTTGTTGCGGCTGTGATTGAGACTTTTGTGACGCCGTTTGTTGTTGCGGCGGTTACAGGGGTTTGGATTTAAGATTCGGAAATCTGCTTAAGTGTTCGACGGTATCATCGAGAACATCAATGCCGACCAGACCAAATTGCCGGGCTTTGGCGCTTTGTTGACATTGGGTCTGCCGTCGCTTGTGAGTCTGTTGATTAGACGAAAAGAAGAGTAGGAATTTTGGAAAAAGGGTTTTGTGGCGGGATGCCATGAAACCCAAACTTTTTTTTGAGCAGCGTGTGGAGTTATTATGGATGCATCACACCCCAATCACTGACCAAATATTCATAAAAAGCACTTCCCATTTCGACATCACCATTGTATTGGATAATCGCATTTTCCGGCTGGAAAGCCATGAAATCAATAAACCCGATTTTATCAGGTCTTGACATGTTTAGATCAACGACACTACTTGCATTAACAGTAACATTTAGATTTGGCGTTGAGAATGTGACCATGTTTGGTCGTTTCCTGTTAAACTCGTTTTCATCTTTCCAATCTTCTTCTGTGATCGTTATTTCATCAGCAGAATATTGTTCAAGTACTTTCCCATTGTGTTTATTCAATAATGTAAGATGCTTGTAAGAATAATTATCGTAACCATCAATCAATGACCTTGTAGCATAAGCAACAGCCTGATAGTCCTTTGTTGTAACTTCGAACCAACTCCATCCGTGCATATCCATTGGCCATGGGATATCACTAACAGGGATCATATGATCAAAATATCCTTCGCCCTTGGTTACAGTGTATTTCTTCCCGTCTATAATTATTGAACCGTGAAGAGTACCGTATGAATATTCATATGTAGTAAAATTAAGAGGTTGACTTGACTCGTCTATAGTCTTGTCCACATTTGTCTGGAAAAACAAATCCATAGTTACATTGTCAAATGTGTATTCCAGATTGTATCCCGGAACAGCAGAACCATATAGTCTTTTTACGCCATCGGGATACGTGTAGTCCACATATGTCGTATTCAACGCGATATAATCGCTAACATTCGTATTATTGATATACATCTCGTTTAATCCAATGTTTGCCGCACCATCGTCAAAATGGAGTCCATAGAATGTGAGCATATGAGAGAGTTGCGCACCACTTGAACCTATCATTGAAGGTGATTCCTGATGTGCCATTACAACATGTAATGCACCATCTCTTTTTTCACCATCGGATGCAACTAACCTTACGTCCCCATTTAGATACCACCATTCTGCCATAAAACCGGCACCAAAATCAGTTTCTAAATGTCCACCCTCAGTATAATCTGCGATCTTTGATTGTGTTCCAGGTAGTTTAGCCCAGCCAGGAACTGTGCACATGGCAACAAGCAATATGCTCAGTGTTATTCCCAGAATTACCTTTTTATTATACAATTTGTTCAAAATTTCCATTGTTATTTACCCCTATAATATGATCAATATACATTTTACAGTTGACCATTACTGTTGCTCAGGTCATTAAACTCCACACCTACATGTAAATGAACTATTATCTATAGATTTTAATGAAATCCTTATTTAATCCAACATCTCATTTTACTTAACCATTTCTAAAATTTTTATTACGTATATGAGATTGTCGGAAAAGCCTATTTTTCGAATATTTCAGCTTTAATGCCTAAACTTGGTCGGGCGTAGCATAGTGATTTAGTTTTAACAATATTTCGGGATGTTTTAATTTTGGTGCTTTACAGGTACTTTTTCGACAATCTCTTTAGAATGGAAAGCTCAAAAATAACAATATTTATGAATGTAAAACAACTATATTATGACGCCATGGATAAATATAGGCGCAAAGGCGCAAACCTTTAAAACCTTGTAATGCATAAATGGAATTAATCAACAACAAAGTTACTAATGTTTAGGTAACATATTTGTTAGTACAATATTAAACTAAATATACAGAAATTATACATATCACACATGGAGGGAACAATGGCAAAAAAATCAAGTGGCGATGGACTTATGTCATCCGCAGGTCTTATGCGGTATTATGATGCCGACAAAAAAGCAATACATGTCCAACCAAAAACCGTAGTCATATTTGGAATTGTCTCAGGCATTTCAATTTTACTTTTAAGCGCAAGTTTTGGTCTCTGGCCATAAAGAAACCTTTTTGGTCAGGATTGTTAAAACATAAAGAACGATCTATATGATGAGCCTGATCAGGAAAACAGTATTCCTTTTTGGACTGATCTTCATACTATCAGGAGTCTACGGAATTATGGTGTCAATCTAGCATCTGTCAGTACTTCCGAAAGCCCTACTTCCGATTAATTGCTAATATATAGAACTGTTTTACAGCAATTACCCCAATACTATTACACAACACATTAAATTCAAAAATTCGCAACCATCGCTTCAAG
>DQIO01000045.1 GCA_020793555.1 Methanosarcinaceae archaeon
AACTGGAAAATGGAACAGTGTCAGATCATATATCTAGCGATATTGTATGGTTGACACGACACTAGTGTCACGTCAGCTATCAAGTGTCGGATTATGAAGGGATAAATCAAATTGCATTAATTTGGAATCGTGCCTTCGCGCCAAAACTATTATCTCAAATAATATATAATAACAACTCAATTAATCAACCATTCGGGAAAGTCTTTTTAAACTTAAAGTTGTGGTAGGTGCAAATGGGCGTACAGGAACATATTAAAGACGTTGAAGATGAAATTCGTAAGACACCTTACAATAAGGCGACTTCACATCACATCGGTAAGCTGAAAGCAAAACTTGCACGACTTCGGGATGAGGTTGAGAAAAAGGCATCCTCCAAATCGGGAGGCGATGGATATTCGGTTCGCAAGTCCGGTGACGCGACAGTGGCCCTTGTGGGATTCCCTTCTGTGGGCAAATCTACGCTGCTTAACAAGTTGACAGGTGCAAATTCCGAAGTGGGCGCGTATGATTTCACTACACTGGATGTAATTCCGGGTGTACTTGATTATAAAGGTGCCACCATACAGATACTGGATGTGCCGGGGATGGTCAAGGGTGCAGCATCGGGGCGCGGTCGCGGAAAGGAAGTTATTTCGGTTGTCAGGAGTTCAAACCTCATTCTTTTTATTCTAGATGTTTTCCAGACTAATCATTACGAAGTTCTGCTGGATGAACTTTATTCCGCAGGTATACGTGTGGATCAGGAACCACCTGATATCACGATAAAGAGGCAGGATCGGGGAGGCGTCATTGTCAGCAAGACGCTGCAACTTGATATATCCGACAGATTGATCATAGCGGTCTTGAACGAGTACCGTATCCACAATGCACATGTACTTATCAGGGAGAATATTACGGTTGACCAATTGATTGATGCTGTTCTTGATAACAGGGTATATGTGGATTCCATTCAGGTTATCAATAAGGTTGATATGGCAGATGAGATTCTTATCGAGGACTCGATGGCAAATTTCCCGGATTCAATTTTGATATCCGCGGATAAGGAGAAGAACCTTGGTGCCGTAAAAGAGGCGATATTCGAGACGCTTAATTTCATAAGGATATACATGAAACCACAGGGAGAACCGGCTGACATGGATGAACCTATGATCGTTGTAAACGGTACTAATGTGGGTGATATCTGTGATAAACTACATCGCGATTTCAGGAGAAAGTTCAGGTATTCACAAATTTGGGGTCATTCTGCAAAACACCCCGGACAAAGAGCCGGACTCGATCATTTCCTGTATGACAAGGATATTTTGACGCTGATAATTCAGAAATGATTGTTTTGCTTTGCACAAGTAATAAGTATTATTATACCTGTATTTTGCTAAAATCATGCAGTCCCGTAGGGTAGTGGTCAATCCTTCAGGCCTTTGGAGCCTGAGACGGTGGTTCGAATCCGCCCGGGACTATTAAAATTTTTTAATAATCTTATAATCAATTTGTACCTTACAGCAAGACTCATTCGCTGAAAAACCATCTCAATAATCTTAATTCGACTTTTAAAAACATGGTACTTAGCCACAAATATAACAACATTCATAATCGAACAGAGCAACGATTTTAAATGTAGGTGATGGGACACTAATTTTCTATCCAACTATCCATATTTTCAGATATTTCCTCACCCCACAATTATTTAGTACATTTACACAAAATACGAGACTCTAATACCCAGTTCCAGCACTGTAGAAATCCCTGATGTTTGAACAATAATCAAAACTTAAAAAGATTGTGGTGAGTCATACGATGTTGGATCAGAATCAAAATTCCAGTCCATTGATGTTGATTTTGAGTGAGTTTCTACATGGCCCTAAATTTAGAATAATTTACCAAAACTGCTAAAATCCATATAAAATAAGTCACCTCTACTATTTAAAGAAAAATTGGCGGCGCATGTGAAATTATCTGATTTTAGGTCTCCAATGTCTATATGTATTAACAGCCACTTAAGAGAAGGATGAATCTTAACCACAGCAGCAATAGTGATAACGGGCTTGTAACGACAGCATTACTATTGGCAGCTGGAAAAGGAAGTCGTCTTTATCCTCTGACACACG
>DQIO01000044.1 GCA_020793555.1 Methanosarcinaceae archaeon
ATGAGCGTCGTAATCTCCAGTAATTTTTTGCTCGTTCCCACTCTCCGAGTGGGAATACCTATGACTTTGATATTGCACATTGATCTTGAACCCGAAGCTCGTATGAATTCCCACTCGGAGAGTGGGAACTAGGCAACAACAAAATCACCGTGTCCTTTTTTAAGGGATATTTCATATCGATACGTTTTATTTTATCCCAGTCTATTTTCTCAGAAATAGAGCGTTCTAGCATTTCTTTAACGGAATCATAACCTATCTTTTTTTAAGCTAGAAGACGTACTAGTTGTGTTTCTGTTATCAAGGCGCTCCCCCTAATCAGAAAATCTTCTCTACCTTATTCCATAACCAATTAGGCATTAAATGATGGTCTGAATATACTTTTGAATATTTTAATTCTAATTGTTGAAAATAAGCTTTGCTATCCTGTAAATTAATTAGAATTTTTTCATGAAATAAATCTATTGCACACCCTGTTACTCCTTGGTTGTACAATTTATAAAAATATAACTGTAGTTCTTCTGGATGCCCTATGCATTCCCAAGTAAGATAATCTTTTAACCCTAATAACTCTTCCCAATATAACAATAAAGATTCATCTTTAAAGGAGTCGCTTCCAAACATATCAACCGATTTTTTATAATCTCCAAAAGCTGCGAAACCGGCAAATACATAGATACATTTTGTACACTTTCCACACCATGGTTTTTCAAAATTACAAGAATTTGTTAAGTACGGGAGTTCACCACATAAGTAAAATAATAATTTAAAAACTTTAACATCATAAATAGGCTTAGTGATGCCTACACAATTTATACCTTTAAAGGTATGTTGCAAATATTTTTCAACATATACTTCTGATTCTAAACTTTTACCCCATTAAAGAGTCTGGTAATGATAAATAAACAGCGATACAAGGTTTATATTTTTTGTTGTGTACAGAGGGTAAAAATTGGCTACCAATTTAAGACAGGACACCAGCAAAAAAACTACTGACGCTATGGTTTATTTCCCTAGCTTTGCAGAAATTTAAAGTCTCAAACTGTCTCGCTTAAAGGTTGGTAGTCATAAAATTAGATAAATTAATACTAATATTTGGCATCTTTCATTTCCCAGTTGACACTTTACATAAAAAACTTCAATTGTAGAGAGTGCCTCCATAGAACAAAAGCGTTATAGTGTAAACAACAAATATCTCACATAACTCTCTAAACTCTCTATGAAGGCACAGCATCATGATAACAGAAAACCAGATTAACGAATTCCCCCCCTGTAGCTCCTAAATTTATTCGCCGTCACGATTTAACCCTTGAAGTACGAACAATGCTTATTTTGCAGGCTTATGAAGCACAGGTAAATCACAACTGGGGGGCTATCTCCGAATTATCGATGAGATTTTTGCAAAGTCAGCCCCTATATTAATAACCGTTGACCCTATCAGCTCTGCCATTTTAAGAATTGAACGTGTCGACCAACGAAGTGCAGATGAATGGTCACACCATTATCAGGCTCTTTTGGAAAAAGGTTTTTCTCCAGATTTATTAACCAGTGATGCAGGAACAGCTCTTTGTTCAGCACACGAAAGAATATTCCCAGATACGCCATGGCAGTCAGATACTTTTCATGGCATTGCTCACTTCGGCAAAAAAAGACTCTGTTATTGATAAGCGTTTGAGCAGTTTCTTAATCGCTGATGATGCCGCTAAACAGGCGATTGAGCGTTATGAAAATTTTAATTATCTCTATCGGTACCTTATTCGGCAACTCAATATTTTTGACTCTAAAGGTCATATTCGTCAATACGATCAGGTGAAAGAAAAAATGATGCGCTACACGCCTTATACCTTGCATGGCAATGGAATAAGTCAGTGATAAAAACGAAGTCAATTCCTCGAAAGCACGGGGCGATTGAGCAACGACAGTTTTATCTTGAGCTGGCAGAATTATTGATTGGCTGCAAGGAAAAGTACCTCGAATTAAAAGAGCGTGTCTTTGAAGAACTCGACCAGATTATTCAGGCATCATCGATGGTGGAGTGCATCAATTCGATTCTTCGTCCTTATTTGAATACATCAAAAAATCAAATAAC
>DQIO01000043.1 GCA_020793555.1 Methanosarcinaceae archaeon
AATCCCTCCAGCAAAACAGGTATCAACAGTGGTTATGATATTATCAGTGAGTATCTTATTTACTTGTGCTACAAAAAAATCATCTCTGACTTTATGAATTTCTGTACCAAAATCAGAATGTACAACAAATGCTTCATCATAACAACCTTCGTCGTTATTATCATCTGGTAATTTAGTGCCATGCCCAGAAAAATAAATAAATACAGTATCTTGTGGCCGTGATAATGTTTGTAGTCTCTCTAAATTATGTTTAAATTGTCGTTGTTTAACATCTTTTATAACACATTTATTGTGGTCATCCACTTTAAATTTTTTTGCTATAGAATCTGCAAAAGACTGGGCATCATCATTGGCTTTCATTAGTTTATAAGAACCTTCACCAGTATTAGCCCCCATAGCTAAAATAAAAGTAGCTGGACCATCAGAAATTATAGAGTTTTCCCAACAGGCAAAAGAATAAGTTGAACAAAATATAAGAAGATAAAGGAATTTTTTCATATTGTTTTCATTTGACTATTATAAATTATGAATATTTAAAGACATAAATGCACACGATTATAAAGGAATTTAAACTTAAATACAAAATAATACTGGAGTTTGATACTATCAATTATATTTTTAGCCCAGTACCTTCATAATTGAGAATAGCATTTGGTTCCAAGTCTAAAATGGTAAACTTTCCATCTTCAGATACTAGATAATTCATATAAAATGGATTGGAAAATACTTTTTGTTTTAAAGCGTCTAAAGCATCTGATGTGTTAGGAATATCCTCAGCAACCAAATCCTCAACTATCAGTTCATCTTCTGCTCCATAGGTATTGCGTACATTGATTAAACTGGTAACTTTCTTTAGGTGAGGAACATTATTTTCAATTGCCTGATGTAATTCTCGTAGAGCTTGTAAAAACTCTGATTTAAAAATATCGTTGGACTTGATGCCAATTATAATATGGTCATCTTTACCGAATCTATCTCGAAAATCGTTGTAAGCGATCATGGCCGGGTCATCCGGGTGATAGAACGCATCATTAGAAGTATCAACAGTAAGATGGTTAATCTGACTTAACATTCCACCGGTAATAGCCAATACAAAAAACAAAGTTATAAAACGGTTACGACAAATCCAATGCCCAAGCTCGGAAAAAGCTATTTCAAGTTTATTTCTTATATTTTTCATAGTTATTTTAGTGTTATTAATCTTGACAACCTAACTTATACATCAGATTTTAAACTATAATATTTCCCGGTAGTTCTGAACGAAGTAGTTGTGTATAATATTAAGTATTGTAATTATGTATAAAATATAGCACCAATATGACTCGTCGCTATCAATAGCAAGCCCAATTCCACTGTTTGTTATTTTTGCACATCGACCACATTAGGCGTATAAAACCACACCACTTCGTTGCATCACATTGGATAATAAGTTTACCTTTTAGATGTAACATCAATAACTTTTGAAACAGAATCATATATTAACATAATTTTGTAAACAACGTTCTGTAATTCCACCAACTCTTGCAATTCCTGATAATGGAATTTTTTCTAGCAACAATTTATCTATTAATTCTCTCTTGGGAAAGAGTATTCTTTAATATGAATTAAGAGCTATTATTTTAAAAATCATGCAATTGTAATTTTAGAGATTTTTAACAGATAAATTTGTAACTGATTGTTTTTAAAATATACATAATTTTAGCTCTTAATTCACATTAATTAGAGTTATCACAAATCATCCAAAGGACTCATCACTCCCTCGCCACCTTGTTTCAATACATGAGTGTAAATCATTGTTGTTTCCAAATCTTTGTGTCCCAATAGAGATTGAATAGTACGAATATCTGTACCTCGTTGGAGTAAATGGGTTGCAAAACTATGTCTAAAGGTATGAGCACTTACTTTTTTAGTAATTCCAAGGTTTTCTACTACTTTTTTGATTGCTTTATTAACCACTGATTGGTCAGTATGGTGTCGCCGAGTTATTCCACTACGTGGGTCTTTAGATAACTTCTTACTAGGAAAGACATATTGCCAATTCCATTCTTGTTCTGCATTTGGATATTTACGTGCTAA
>DQIO01000042.1 GCA_020793555.1 Methanosarcinaceae archaeon
GCCACTTAAAAACCGTTTTGTATTTTGCGTTCATGGTGTAGGAACGTGCCGCGCTCTTGCGCGCCATTCGGCGTCGCATCGTTTTTTGCATCTGTCTTAACCCATTCCGTCCCGCGATATTGTGTTGTTGACATGACATTAACTCATATTTCCCCCGGTTAAATGCAAAATTAAAGCCGTTCATTAAACGAAGCCGAAACATTTATTCCTTCGCCATTCCATTTGTTTTTATGTGAACATCGTTCATATTCATCACCATAAATACATTTAGCTTGTGATGTCATATGAACCAAACGAACTTTGTCACATTAATATTTATCCTTCTTTAACAACTTTACATACTTTTTATTTTTTCGCCACACATTACTCCGCATTGTATTTACGTCATAATGCATATTTTTTTAGTACCAGCAAGGTAAATATTGCACTACACCAAATATTTTGACAGCATCTATTGTTACAGCTAAATATGTGCAAAAGAGTTTAATTGTATCAAGATTTAAATTAGGCCCAAAAAATGACATCCGACCAATAAACAAAAGCAGTACCATAATACACAAAACAATGTGCGGAATTACAGGTTTTTTTAATACACAGTATGCAGCAGAACACACTTACAGAGCCCTTACTATCCTCAAAAATCGTGGCATGGACGGTGCCGGTGCCTGTGGTGCTGATTGGGTGGAACACTCGGATGACGTTGATTCACTTACAATTCCAAAAAGCACTAACATTCTTGGTCACACACTGCATTCAATGATCAATTTTGTTCCGCAGCCAATCGTCCGCGAGGGTAGGCTGGTTGCTAATTGCGAGATATATAACTGGAAGGAACTGAGCAGCAAGTATGACATCGATGCTGAAAATGACTCCGACCTTTTGATTCAACTTATCGAGAAACGGATTGCTGATAAAATAAAAATTGACACAACATCAGATGTTAGCCAGATAATCGATGACACCCTTAGCGAGTTTATTGGCGTCTATTCATTCGCATATTGGCTTGATGAAAAAGTGTACCTTGCTCGCGATATACTCGGCTTAAAACCCATGTGGTATAGTACTCACTCCGATTTTGTGTTCGCTTCTGAAAAAAAAGCCCTTGATACTACTGGTTATTTAAACACCAAAGAGCTGAACCCGCGCGAGATATTGTGTTATGACATCAAAAATGACACAATCACAAAATACAACCGTGAATTCTTTTCAATCAAGCCGGAACATGAGGGGGCGGTTGAATTCATTCGCGCGGATGTTGAGAAACTCTTAAGTGATGCAGTATCCATTCGCATCCCCGACGAACCGTTTGGTATCCTGTTTTCCGGTGGTGTTGATTCTACTATTATCGCTTACCTGTGTAAACAACTTGAAAAAAAAACCGGTGTGGATTTCACATGCTATACAGTTGGACTGAAAGGCGAGGTGGAGTCGCCGGATGTCCGGTATGCAAAAAAGGTAGCTGATGAGCTGGGACTCTCACTCATTGTGAGTGAGATAGACATCGAGGAAGTTGAGAAGTATCTTAAGACCGTAGTGCCGCTTATTGAAGATACCAATGTTCCCAAGGTTGGGGTTGGGTTGACAATGTATGCTGCCTGCAAAGCAGCAGCGCAGGACGGAATTCGGGTCATATTCTCTGGTTCGGGTGCTGATGAGTTATTTGCAGGATATGATCGGCACAGGCGCTCGACCGATATTAACAGGGATTGTTATGCAGATATCCTGAAGATATACGAGAAGAATACATACAGGGATGATGTTGTTTCAATGAACAACAGTATCGAACTTCGTGTACCGTATCTTGACAAAAAGCTGGTGGACTACTGCCTCAAGATCCCGTCGCAGTACAAGGTTGAAATTAATAATGAGAAAAAGGCTGAGATTAACAATGAGAGTGAGCAATCTCAAAATAAACTCATTCTGCGCATGGTTGGAGAGCATATCGGCATTTCCCGCGAGTTTACAGAACGCAAGAAACAGGCAGCGCAGTACGGCAGCAGGTTTGATAAGGCAATCACAAAACTGGCAAAAAAAGCAGGATGTGGTTCAAAGACAGAGTAC
>DQIO01000041.1 GCA_020793555.1 Methanosarcinaceae archaeon
ATGAGCGCAATATCACTACTCAGCAGCGGTTTGGATTCAGTCGCAGCATTATCAATTGCAAAAGAGCAGACAGACATAGAGTTAGCCATCACATTCGACTATGGACAACGTTCTGCACAGCGCGAGATAGAGTATTCAAAAATAATATGCAATCATTTTGGCATTGAACACAAAGTAATCCCTCTCGATTGGCTTGGTAATATCACAAACACATCACTGGTAAACAGGGACATGGATGTCCCCGAATTCACACAAGAGGAGATATCGAACAGCGCCGCGCCGGAAATCACACAGGAATCTGCAAAAAGTGTCTGGGTTCCAAACCGCAATGGTGTGATGATAAACATTGCTGCGAGTTTTGCCGAGAGTCTTGGATGCGAGTATGTAATCGTAGGATTCAATGGCGAAGAAGCGGCGACGTTCCCTGACAACTCATTTGAGTATGTTCAGGCAGTGGATGAGTGTTTATCATATTCCACCCAAAATGGTGTCAAAGTGCTGGCACCCTTAATCGAATTTGACAAAAACGGAATCGTGAGTGAAGCACTGCGGTCAGGCGCGCCGCTTGAGTGGAGCTGGAGTTGTTATCACGGTGCAGATGCACCGTGCGGTGTTTGCGAAAGTTGTGTACGACGGGCGCGCGGATTTGCTGAAGCAGGGGAGGAAGACCCGCTTCTTGTGAGATTAGGAAATCTGGAGTAAAATTTATGAAATGCATTATTTTTGATAAAAAACTTGACTATGACGGCAGCCAGATATCCTCACTTTGGGGATATAATATTGCAGACGTGCAGGACGATTCGATCATCGCATTCCGAGGCGCATGTGATGTAAAAATCGAACACATGATCGACCTTGAGGACAAGAAAGCTGATGAATCTATAATCTCACCCGACATGCTTCATTTCATTATCGAGCATTTTGACTCGACCGACCTGAAACTCGTCTATGCAAGACAGCGTTTATTTACGGCAATCGTTTTCGAAACATTGACCGCGCGCGGAATTAATGTTGTTCGAGAGGGCGATGACCTATTTGTAAACAACAAAAAGCTCACAGTATCCATTGCCAGCACCTCGGCTGTTTCACAAAAGATACATTTCGGGATCAATGTCACTCATGATTTTTACGGAAATCTGAATGATATCGGAATAAACGGAAGCGAGGTCAATGAACTCATGCGCAGGATCGCAGAGCATTACACGCATGAATTCGAAGACATCGAGAAAGACCTGCGCAAATCGCGACCATTGGATGTGATCTGATGTTTGCTCCAATAAGCGAGATATTTGACTCTGTTCAGGGCGAAGGACCATATGTCGGGGTCAGGCAGGCATTTGTGCGTTTTGTAGGGTGCAACCTGAATTGCTCTTACTGTGACACACCGCGTGAGGACGTGGGGCACTGTCGTTTTGAAAATAATGCAGGGTCAGGTTCTTTTGAAGAATTCCAAAATCCGCTTACCGTTAATATGGTTGAAGAACTGCTCGAACACTTCAAGCACATCCATTCAATCTCACTCACCGGCGGCGAACCGTTGTTGCATGCTGATTTCATCAGCCAGATGCGCACATCCGTGCCGCTGTATCTGGAATCCAATATGACACTGCCGCAGAAGGCTAAAAAGATCAAGGGCAGGATATCCTATGTATCAGGAGACGTTAAACTCACAGATGAGTTCGAAGGCGAAGATTTTGAATCACACCTTGACAGGACCATCGAATGTTTCAGGGTGCTTAAAACCACAAAGATAAGGGACTGTTTCTGCAAGATCGTTGTGACAAACGAAACTGACCCGGATGATGTGCTTGGTGTTGTTGGCGCAATATCTAACTATATCTCATGCGTGGTGCTCCAGCCTGTGACACAGGGTGCAACTACAAAACCTGCGCCTGTGCAGTCCTTAATGGAGTTGCAAAAAAACCTGCTTGATGAAATTGACACGCGAATAATACCACAGACCCACAAGATGTGGGGGTGCTTATAATGACAAAAATGAAACT
>DQIO01000040.1 GCA_020793555.1 Methanosarcinaceae archaeon
AGAAGATAATGATCATCGGCGGCGGACCGAACAGGATCGGACAGGGTATTGAGTTCGATTACACTTGTGTTCATGCTGCATTTACGCTAAGGGATCTTGGCTACGAGTCCATTATGGTCAACTGTAATCCTGAGACGGTGTCAACAGATTACGACACATCTGATAAACTTTACTTTGAGCCCATCACTGTTGAAGACGTTTTGAGCATTTACGAAAAGGAAAAACCTGAAGGTGTTATTGTACAGTTCGGCGGTCAGACCCCACTCAATATTGCCGCAGAACTTGAAGCTGCAGGTGTGAAAATACTTGGTTCTTCTGTAAAGAGCATTGATCTTGCAGAGGACCGTGAGTTGTTTGCGGACATTATCAGGAAACTGGACATACCAATGCCTGATCCCGGGACAGCAACGACATTGGAGGGGGCACTGGATGCAGCTGGACGTATTGGGTATCCGGTTATGGTTCGTCCTTCATACGTGCTTGGCGGCAGGGGCATGGAGATTGTCTATGATGATGAAATGCTTACAAAATACGTTAAAGGTGCGATTGAGATCACACCTGAAAAACCAATGCTCATAGACAAGTTCCTTGAGGATGCACTGGAGTGTGAGGTTGACGCTATCTCTGATGGGACAGATGTATTCGTCCCTTCAATAATGGAGCACATTGAGCAGGCCGGCATCCATTCCGGTGACAGTGCCTGTGTATTGCCTCCAGTGGGCATATCTGAAGAACAGATGAATACTCTTAACGAATACACGCGCCGTATCGCAATCGAACTTAAGGTTGTGGGACTCATGAACATCCAGTATGCCATTAAGGACGAAAAGGTGTACATCATCGAGGCAAACCCGCGAGCATCCCGAACAGTTCCACTGGTGTCTAAGGTGACCGGTGTGTCTATGGCACGCATTGCTACAGAGGTCATTATGGGTGGCAAATTGAAGGACATGGATACTCATCAGCGTAAGTATCCTCACTTTGGGGTCAAGGAAACTACATTCCCATTCAACATGTTCCCAGAGGTCGATCCGGTATTGGGTCCTGAAATGCGTTCGACAGGTGAAGTGCTGGGCATGGCTGATTCATTTGAGGCTGCTTTCTTTAAGTCCCAGGTTGGCGCAGGTTCATCTCCTCCGCTTGAAGGTACTGCTCTTATCACAGTTGCAAAAGACGATAGGACGCGTGCATTGGGTGTTGCACAGGAACTTTTATCACTTGGTTTTAAGATCGTTTCCACACAAGGCACGGCTGCTTTCTTTAACGAGAGAGGTGTCGAGTGCGAATCGATCAAGAAACTGCACGAAGGTCGCCCGAATATTGTTGATGCAATGCACAACGGCGAGATCCAGCTTGTGCTCAATACCCCTGTGGGTAAGAAAGGTGCTTATGATGATAGTTACATACGCAAGTCTGCCATCAAGTACAATATTCCATATTACACCACAACAGCAGCCGGACTGGCTGCAGCAAAGGGTATCAGGGCTGCAAAAGAAGGTCGTATCGGTATAAAGTCAGTACAGGAATACCATCGCGACGTCGTGTGAGACGGTGCGGTTTTTTTTAAAAAATGCTATAACTGCCCATTCCTTGAAAGTTTGGGTGGTTCATTTCTATTTTAAAAAAACGTACATGAAATTCTTCGAATAACATGCACACAAAAATGAAAGTACTCCTTACACAATCTTTTTTTGGTAGTGCCCCATAAATCGTGACTTTCTATAATAATCGATATGCTGCAATACTATATGTTAATTTTAAGTATGTTTCCTGGAATCAATGCCAGTAGCGGACTTTAACTATGACAAAAGCATATTAGGTCCCGTAACATAGGACACGACCAAAAGCCTTGAGGCGATCTCAAATGCCGGAATCGATACATTCCCGCATGTGTGTGTGGGTCTTGATTTTGGCAACATGCGAGGGGAACTTCGGGCACTTGAACTCATC
>DQIO01000039.1 GCA_020793555.1 Methanosarcinaceae archaeon
GTAACGTTATTCAAATCAACACGGTTAAAATGTATCAATTTGTTTGATTTCCGTGTAACAATATTCAAAACAACATTATTAGCAAGGAGTAAAACTTTTTAACCGGACATCCAATTACTCCCTTTTCTGATACTCTGATTGAAATTTCAAATTTAATATTCCGGATTCCACAAGTTCTTTCATATACAATACACCCGGCAATTTCTCCATCGCATGCCTTATCTTTTCAAGTGAAGGATGAATATAAGGCTCGGTGCTCCTCGTCGATGAATGTCCTAATAGACTTTGGATAACCAGTATGTCTACATCCTTGTCATTCAAATGAGAAGCAAAGGTGTGCCGGAGCGTATGACAGGTTACATTAAAATGGGTTTCAAGCTCTGACTTGATCAGGATTTTTTTAAAGTTGTCTTCCATTGTTCGGATCGCCAAACGGTTGCCTTTCTTTGAGACAAACAAAGCACAGTTTTGTTTGCTTTTATAAAGATAAGGCCGAACCGCAATCCACTCACTCAGAACTTGAACTATTTCATCTGTAAGATAAAGTTCCCGGCGTTTGCTGCCCTTTCCCACAACTGTCAGTTTTCTGTTTTCAAAGTCTATGCTTGTCAGATCAAGGCTATGTACTTCTCCAACCCTGAGGCCGGTTTGATACATGAGAGCGCAAACAGCATAATCTCTTATTCCGAGAACGGTCTCCCGGTTAATTGAGTTAAAGACACGTTTCATCTGCTCAGTTGTTAACGCATTGGGCCGGTTGCGATATCCCTGCCGGATCTTCAATACATCATAAAATGGCAGGGTCTCAGCATCCGGTATATCTTGCAGCCTTAAAAAATGGGAGTAACTTCTTAAAGTGAATATTTTCCGGTTGATGGATCCACCGCAATTATCACGGTCATTTTTCAAGTAGTACTGGAACTCCATTACCGCGGGACCGCTGATGGTTTTGTGACTTTTACTGCCGATGAAATTTTCAAAAAGTTTAAGATCAATTCGATTGCTTTTCAGGGTTTGATCACTGGCAAGATAAATGTCTTTTCGGTAATCAATAAAGTCATCTATATGATCAAAGAACCCGGCGATTTCTACTGCCATGACACCCTCCCTTCAATGGTAATTTTTTCCAGCGCCTGTTTTTGCAATTGATTAGACACATGAACATAGATGGCGGTTTCAGCTTTCGTGCAATGCCCCAGCATTGCCTGGATCGTTGATAACGGAATTCCTTTATGATACATCTCGGTAGCAAACGAATGCCGAAGTACATGCGGAGTAATGCGCTCTTTTATGTTAGCCTTAACCGAATATTCTTTGATCATCTTCAAGACACGGTTATTGGATATGGCTGTACCGCTTTGTATTGGAAAAAGTGGAGCATTCTTTTTCCTGGGAGATTCGGGGTCTTTTAGATAATCGGTCAGCACATCATATAATTTATCGACTACAAACAGCGCCCGCTGCTTTTTGTTTTTACCGCAAATCCTCAATAAACCAATCCTGTTTTCCGGGTCAGGCTCAAAGCTTTTGACTTTTAAGGATGTCAGTTCGCTTACCCTCAGCCCCAGCGCCCAAAGCATGGATATAACACAAAAGTTTCTTTTCCCATGCCAGGTGGATTGATCCACAGATCGCAACAGTTTTAGCGCTACCTTCTTTGGTATGGGCTTATTGCGATCGCTTATCTTTTTACGGATCACCGGCAAGGCCCCTGCCGGATTTTTCGTAATGATTTTCAATTTACACAATAATGCGAAAAAGGTTTTCAGTGCGCTATGATGGTGCTGCATCCGGCTATTGCTGATCCCTTTTTCTCGCAATTGGGCCATCCATTTCAGGATATTAGAACCCTTGCTGTAAACCGGATTGATTCTCAGTGTCTTTTTTGCGTACTCACAATAGGAGACAATGCAAGACACATAATTTAGCACAGTAT
>DQIO01000038.1 GCA_020793555.1 Methanosarcinaceae archaeon
AACAACCTCATAATGCCCAAATAACCACCGATCACAACACCCAAACCACTTAACACAATACCAAGTCCCCCAAATACATGGATTGGCCTGACTGAATATTTCTGCCAGAAACTGATAACTATCAGGTCCAAAAATCCCTTGATTACCCTGCGCCAGTTGTATTTTGTTACGCCATATTTCCTTGAATGGTGTTTTACCTTCACCTCGCCGATCCTGTATCCCTTCCACAGGAGCATTGCAGGGATATACCTGTGAGTTTCACCGTATAGTTCAAGACCTTTCACACATTCGTTCTTATATACCCGAAACGTGCATCCGGAATCGTGTATAAATTCGCTGGTGATGTTTCGTCGCACCAGATTAGCAAATTTTGAGATGATCCTTTTAGAGAATGTATCCTTCCTATCAGCCCGCCAGCCACAAACTACATCGAGATCTTCATTCTTAAGCTCATTCAAAAGAACTGGAATATCGATCGGATCGTTTTGCATGTCACCATCCATGCTAATGACGACATCCCCCTTTGCATAGTCAAACCCAGCCTTTAAAGCCGCACTCTGACCAAAGTTTCTCCTAAACTTAATGGTCTTTACGCATGGATTTGCATCATGAGCATCTTTTAATTTTGAAAACGTGCCATCACTGCTTCCATCATCGATGAAAATTATTTCATAACTATGGTTGTAAATATTCAAAACAGATACAAGTGAGTCCACAATACGAAGTATGTTCTCTTCTTCATCAAATACCGGGATGACAATGGATAATTCAGGATTCTCTTCCAGTAGATCGTTATCTCCTGGGGAATTAGATGCACCAGATGAAGCATTGATCGTTCGCATTTATTTAATCACCTGTTATCAATTAATTTACCTTGGTGCTAATGTTAGTGTTAAGTGTTAGTGTTAGTGTTAAGTGTTAAGTGTTAGTGCTAGTGCTAGTATTAGCCTTAGCCTTAGCCTTAGTGTCAGTATTAGTTTTAATATACCACTCTACATATCTCCTCAATCCCTCATCCAATCCGACCTCAGGCTCATATCCAAGATCCCTGCGCGCTTTACTGACATCAGACAAGGTATGTTCTGCGTCTCCTTTAACAGATTCACTATAAATCATCTCGGATTCACTCCCAACGATCTCCACGATCTTCTCTGCAAGTCCATTTATACTCACTCGCTCCCCGCCGCCGATATTATACACACCGCTTCCGCGTTCTATCGCCCGCAGATTCCCATCGATTATATTATCAATGAACGTAAAATCGCGTGTTTTTTCCCCATCCCCGAATATCTCGATAGGCTCATTGTTCAGGGCTTTTCCAGTAAAGATATTAATTGCAAGATCCGGCCGCATTCTTGGTCCGAAAACAGTAAAGTACCTGAGCGATACCGTCTCAATATCATGGAGTTCACTAAAAACACGGCAGTAATGTTCTGCAACCAGTTTCGATGCCCCGTAAGGTGACACCGGCACATTTGGATGATCTTCATCAAACGGCAGATACGAAACCTTCCCGTAGACGGAAGACGATGAAGCATTGATGACCTTCCGAACCCCGGAATCCACCGCTGCTTTCAGAACATTCAGCGTACCGGTTGCATTCACCTCATGCGTCTTCAAGGGATTCTCCACCGATACCCTAACCCCGGCCTGCGCCGCGTTATGGAATACATAATCCACATCCGCAAATATCCTGCGCAGCATCTCCTTATCCAGTATGCTTCCCACCACCAGGTTAAAATCAGGCTGCTGCATCAGCGGCTCAATGTTCTTCCGCTTGGTCTGCGGGCTGTAATACGGATCAAAATTATCCAAACAAACAACCTCTCCTTTCTCCAACAACCGCTCACACAGATGCGAGCCGATAAACCCTGCGCCGCCTGTAACCAGATATTTCATGCATGTGGAATTGAAATGAATT
>DQIO01000037.1 GCA_020793555.1 Methanosarcinaceae archaeon
ACGCTTGGGCTTATGTCGAATATCCAGAAGAGAAGCTGGATATTCGACATAAGCCATATTTTCTTAATAAAAACCAATATTTATTCTAAAAAAACAGAAACTTGTGATTTTTCGCTCCTCTGCTGCCCAACGTATATTTGCTACCTACAAGGCCCTACAAGCACCCTTGCAGTTATCGATTGACCAACGAAACACCCCCACCCTCCAGAACATCATAAAAACGCCAATGGAGCAAAATTTCCGCGCCAATATATTCAATAATATCAGGTAGTTAGGTGGCCTCCACGTTTGACAGCAGAAGCTCTTTCATGTATGGTTGAGCTATGAATTCAATAAAACAAGCATCAAAAACTATTTACACCCATCTCATGTGGCGAACTGCCACAAAAGACCAGGCTGGTGTCGCGGAAACCCTCGCCAACAAGCAAGTCGTGCATGAAGTGTACGGACTTGGTGACGCCGGATTGCTCGATATGTTTTTCTGTTTTCTGCGTGAACTCGATATCATGCAGATTCTTGAACAGTTAGAACCTAAAATCGGTCGTGGTAAACGAAAAAGTCCGGTTCCTTTTTCTGGAATTTTGCTTATTTATTTAATGCGACTTGTTGCCGGGGTAAAGTTTTTCTCTCATATTGGGCCGGTATTATTGCAATCACAGTCGCTCATGCATATTGCCGGATTCAATGGCCGCCAAGTCAAACAGGGAACCAGCCGGCGAAGCATTGATAAATCTTCAAAAGACTGGGATGATAAAAGTATCAACGAGATACGCGGGCCGGTTTGTCCTGAATTTATCGCATCAATTATTGTTGCCATCGCAAGTAAGACCATAGAACGAGTTTTCAATAAAGTCATTACAATCCTGGCTAAAAATTCCTTCTTCCCTCGCCATGTTCACGCATCACTTGATGCTTCCGATGTGGAATCCACCCAAAATTGCACGGGCCGAGGCAAGGTAACCAAGGAAAAAGCACCGGAACTTAGACGGCGTAAGGGGAAAACCAAAAAAATCAAAGTAACAGTGTTTGGATTCAAAATATGGGTGATCTGGGATCAACTCAGCCATCTTCCCATTGCCATGCGTTTTGTCACCATTGAAACACATGATATTATTTTTGCCCAAGAGGTTATCGAGCAGGCTATTACTAATCTTGGTGATCATGCACGAATTACCTCAATAGCCCTGGATCGTGGGTTTACTGACGGCAAATTGCTCTGGTGGCTCAATAAACAAAAAATCACCTTTTTTATTCCGGCAAAAGCAAGCTTGAATGTGTACGAAGATGCTCTTTCGCTGGTAAAAACCGGTCCTGTCATTACCAGAGAATCTACCAGAACTACGGGGCATGGCAAAAACAGTCAACAGGTAACCGATACCTGGACGGTTGTCGGAATAAGTGGACTTACCAGCGCAGGATTCTATGGTGAACTTGGCAGTGGCAGCCATGAAAACCGCAATGACTTTCAGCCAAATCCCATCAACGCAGTTGTTGTTCTGCATGATCCTTACAAAGAAAATAATCCAAATATCAAGACGATGGTCATCCTGACTAATGGCTCCGTTGATAAACCTCTGGATGTTTACGATGGCTATGATGCCCGTAGCGAGATTGAAAATTCACTTTTCCGGGAATCAAAACAAGGTTGGCACCTCAAAAGACCACCGGCAAACACAAGGGATGGTTTTCTTGTTCACGCCTATCTCACAATCTTGACCATGGGATTAACCACTGCCTTCCGTGACTGGATGATTAAACAGGAAGAACTTGAAGACGAGGACATTGGTATCCGTAAGTTTCGCATGAAAATACGAGCGGAAAACACTGACAAATGTATCGTCTTCTGTGATAATCATTATGGCATCTTCTATCTCTATGAAATACTAATTCTTAGTGGTACAAAAGT
>DQIO01000036.1 GCA_020793555.1 Methanosarcinaceae archaeon
CATTCAGAAATTATTCACTTTGTAGAACTTGGTAAGCCCCATACACTCCCAAATTGTTTGGGTAGAAGCCCGTAAGGAGCAACAACGGTGTAGGGGGTAGAGGAGACGGTAAAAAGCGAAAGGTAGCTTGTAATGAGCTGCATAGAGGTCTGAAACATGACCTTAACCTGAAAAGGTGCAGACTTACCAACGGTGTTTCACGGCAAAGAAAGGAGGTAAATTTGTGAATGTACGAAATTCAAATACGCAAAACTGCGAGAACCGTACAGACAGAGATCTATCACGTCAATGGAAATCCATTGACTGGAATAAAATAAGATCAAATGTTAACAGACTACAGACCCGGATTGCAAAGGCAACACACGAATTAAAATGGAATCTTGTTAAGCGACTTCAATACCTGCTGACAAATTCTTACTCTTGCAAAGCACTTGCAGTAAGAACTGTCACGCAGAACCTGGGTTCTCGAACCCCTGGAATCGATGGTGTGCTCTGGCTTTTGCCACATCAAAAGATGCAGGCAGTGCTAGGCATAACTCATAGAAAGTACACCTCGCAACCACTGAAACGAATCTTTATCCCTAAGCCAGGAAAGAAAACAAAACGTCCCCTCTCCATTCCAACCATGTATGACCGTGCAATGCAAGCTCTCTATGCTCTGGCACTTCAACCAGTTGCAGAAACGAGAGCTGACAAACGGTCATTTGGTTTTCGGTTGTATCGAAGTGCACAGGATGCAGCACAATATGCATTCATCTGCCTTCACAATCCAAAATCAGCCTTATGGATACTTGAAGGGGATATTAAAGGATGTTTTGACAATATATCTCATGAATGGCTAAAGGAAAATGTACAGATGGAGCAATCGGTTCTGTCTCAGTTCCTAAAATCGGGTTATGTCTTCGAACAGAACTTGTACCATACAGATAAAGGCACACCTCAAGGTGGCATAATTTCACCAATCTTGTCAAACATGACTTTGGATGGAATAGAGTGTCTCTTGGGTGCACAATATCCTGACATGCAAGTTCACTTCAACCGCTATGCGGATGACTTTTTGGTCACTGCTCCAAGTAAAGAGGTGGCGGAAGATATTCGTGAACGAATTCAGGTATTCCTTGCAGAACGTGGGCTTGAACTTTCTGAAAGCAAAACATTGATTACTCATATCAATGACGGCTTTGATTTTCTTGGCTGGTCATTTAGAAAATATGGTGGTATTTTACTTGTAAAACCATCAAAGGATTCAATTAAGAAAATTACAGAAAAGGTAAGCAAGATTATTCATAAAGCGGCTGCATGGACTCAGGAAAATTTGATCAAGGCTCTCAATCCAGTCATAACAGGATGGGCAAATTACCATCGAAATGTTGTCGCCAAGGAAACGTTCCATAGATTAGATAGCATAATCTGGGGCATGTTGTGGAGATGGGCTAAGAGAAGACATCCGAAAAAAGGGAGGAAATGGATTGTACGGCGATACTGGCATTCTGAAGGTGCCCGAAATTGGGTATTCAAGGATGAGGCGTCAAAACTTGTTCTGTTTTCAGACACTAAGATTCGGCGTCATGGCATGGTAAAGCTGGATAAAAATCCATATCTTGACATGGATTATTTCCTAGAAAGGCTGGGGAGGGTCAGAAAGCATACACCTGGGATTCAAACAAGACTTTCATACTTCGCGTATCGCCGCCCAAAATATGGGTTGTGAAATGCTTGAGCGGAGTGCGATGAAAGTCGCACGCTCCGTTCTTAGAGGGCTTGGGGTCGGTAACGACTCCCGGCTACTCGACAGGGCTGACGAAGGCTCAGGGGGTAGCGGAAACGGTAAAAAGCGAATGTCAGTCTGCAATGGACTGGATAGAGGTTCAAACTTTGCCTCAACCCGAAAGGGTGCAGACTTGC
>DQIO01000332.1 GCA_020793555.1 Methanosarcinaceae archaeon
GAATTACAGACACTGTTTGAATCGATTTTTCAGCTTGGTGGTGAAGCTTTTATTAACGAAGGGGAAAAGATAATTGAACTGGAGATGAATCCAAAAGAGCCAAAGTTGATGGATAAACTTAATAAAGGTCTTTGTATATTGAATTCAATGGATATTCATGATCTTAATGGTCGCTTTATTAAGTTCAATGTGTGACTTTTGTGACATTTAGGTTGGGATGGATAGATGAATCTCCGAAAGTCATGTATTAGGAAAAATGTTCAAAATTTTCATATACCTGCGGAAAGTGCGCTATCGGAAGCGCACTTTCCACATTCCATCATTGCCAATAAGATATTTACTAACGATTTAGCTTTTTCACGACAGTATATTATGGAAAATGCCGCCTAACGGCGGTCGCATTGGTTTCGATTCGTATAGATTCGAATTTTACACTAAAAAGATCAGCTATACAAATACTAAAATTAAATGGTTATCATATCCTATCTTCTGATATCCTGTTTTCAACATTATACCAATCAGTATTATTCCCCACACAAAGTATCCAACCATCAAAGATCAGAAACTTTCCCATCCTTTGACAAAAGCACAACCCTACTAATCTCTACCTCGTCTGCGACCTTATACCCAAGATCATGCGCGATATCCTTTGCAAACGCCATTACTTCATCGTGCGAAGGCATGGCTTCACGCGGCAGGCGACCTCTTGAAAAACCAAGATGCATGTATGCCTTGACCTCAACAAAATCCGGTTCCGCCTTTTTTATCAATTCCGCATATCCTGCCGGGTCGAACATGTTCAAACCCTTGACAGCCGTTATCCTGATTGCTATTCGCGTATCCTTGTCCTTGAGAACACTCAAGGACTCGTTGATCTTTTTCCAAAGATCAGGTAATCTGGGCAAGCACGCCTTAACATAGGTATTCTCATCCGGTGCGTCCAGGCTCATGTATAACTGGCTTGGGTTGATCCTTTTAAGCATCTCAGGATTTGTGCCGTTTGTAACAACAAAAGTACTGATCCCCTGCTTGTGGAATTCCTCAACAAGTTCAGGCAGGTATGGGTACATCGTAGGCTCACCTGACAATGATATTGCCGCATGTTTTGGATCATTCCCTTCCATCCATCGTTCCCTTGGTGCAGACCCTCCAAAACCTGATATCAATTTCCGTTGTGCTGCGATGCATGACCCCACAATTTCCACTGGAGAATCCCACTCGGTAGGCGGTGTTACATCAACTTCCGTTGGGCGCCAGCAGTGCAGACATCCCTGGTTGCACATAAGCGTTGGCGTCATCTGAATACAACGATGTGATGTGATGCCGTAAAATCGCGATTTGTAACACGAACCTTTATCCTTTATCGAACGACCAAGCCACAGACACGTCTTAACTGCCGAATGGTTGCCTGCAAGACTGTAACCCTGTTTTTTTAACAGGGTCTTAAAATCAGGAATATCAATTGTATCCTTAGTACCCTTTATATCGATTATTTTATCTTGTTTTGACATTGTAATTCTCAAATTATCACTTAACAGACTGTCCTAAAAACAATTTTTCACGACACCTTGAAGTTCTAAGAGTTTTCACCACTCGAAGTTAACATCTTATATCCCTTAAATTTTGTGTATACATGCATTTAAATTCACACATTTAACCTATCCCTTATGCACTCGAATCTATTGAATTGTTAACAAGCATTGCCAAAATAGCACGTAAATCAGGCAGTTATAAATAAAGTCGCACATTCGATTCTTAGGGGAAAAAAGTGAATAATCGCTTTTCTTTATTCGACGTCTACGTCTAATATTTACCACCCAATATTTGAGAGATACATTTTGTTCATAGGTCTGTAAAATTATTGATTTGCAAAATTCACCAAAGCATATATATTTAGGTTTGCCTAATATGACCCATTCAAACATAACAACGTGAACATCATGCAAGCAGAACGTATTGAAGAATATCTTGAGACGATTCTCTACCTCATTAAAAAGAATAACGGACCTGCCAAAACCAAGCAGATAGCGGACGAACTTAAAGTGACTCCTCCCAGTGTTACTGAAATGGTTCAGAAACTCTCAGAAAAGGGATTTGTTGAATACAAACCCTACTATGGAGTGGAATTTACGGAAAAAGGTGCGCTGGAAGCCGCCAGAATTAAACGAAAACATCAGGTGCTTGAAAAATTCCTTGTTGATGTGCTGGATGTAGACACAAAGGTCGCCCACAGCGAGGCATGCGAACTTGAACATGGCGTGTCCGACAGGATTCTTGAGCGTATCTGCATATATCTCGGGCACCCTGCCCACTGTCCTGATGGCAACCCGATCGATGAAGGAGAATGCTGCGTCACATCAAAGAAAAATCATATTCTCCTATCCGAAATGAAAGAAGGAGAACGCGGAATTGTTAACATGATGACCTTGCCGTCCGACACAAAAGAAAGATTGACATCGCTTGGATTGATCGTTGGTGAAGAAGTCACTATTAAACGAAAACAAAAACAGGGCTCCATATCAATACTTACACTCGGTACCGAGATCGCGCTCGGTAATGACATCGCAAGCAAGATATACGTAAATCCGGATGGTATAAAACACAGACGACTTAGGAGACGTGGTAACAATTAAAACCCTATGCTGTGGCACTGATACAGACAACAACAACAAAACTGCTGACCCCAAACATGTTACAACCATTGCATTTGTCGGCAACCCTAGTGTCGGAAAAAGTGCATTTTTCTCACGTCTCACAGGTGTTGGAGTAGACATATCAAACTACCCGGGAACAACAGTTGAACTTACACATGGAAGCATCAAGATCGGAAAAAAAACCGTTGATGTAGTTGACCTACCCGGCATCTATTCACTTGGTGCGGCAACTGAAGATGAGAAGGTATCCAAACGATATCTCCTAAAAGAAAAGCCGGATGCCATTGTGAATGTACTTGATGCTACACGCCTTGAGCGCAACCTCTACCTTACACTGCAACTCCTTGAACTTAACATTCCGGTAGTTGTGGCCCTGAACCAGATGGATGCCGCAAAGGATATGGGAATCGCGATAGATGTTCCAAATCTCTCAAAGATCCTTGGTGTTCCGGTCATACCGACCGTTGCCACAAAAGGAATTGGACTTGACGAGACCGTACGTAAGGCAATGGAAGAAACAACAGATAATAACCGTATCAAGATACATTACGACGGGCATATCCGCAGTTCGCTTGACCGCCTTGACGAAATATTTCCGAATATTGATCGTGGTGTCAAGATACGGGCACTCCAAAATGATACGGAATTCGTTAATGCATGTTGCTCACAAGAAGATGCAAAACAGTTACTTGAAGTCTCATCATCAATAACAAAAGAGATCGAGCAGGCACATGAAATGTCGATTTACGACACGATCGCGCGCGATATCTTTGGTGAGGCAGGACAGATCGTTGACAGCGTCGTATCAATATCTAAGCGCAAAAAAACCTTTAAAGATAGGGTCGACAGAATACTTACATCCCAGTATATGGGAATCACGGCTCTTGTTGCCGCACTTCTGCTAACGTTCGCAATAGTATTCTACGTTGGAGGATTTTTGGAAGAGGGAATTGTAAGCCTGTTTGAAATGTATCTGGTGCAACCTGCACGCGATATGACAGCAGGAATGCATCCTGTCCTGCAAAGCGTACTCATCTATGCACTGCTTGGGATCGAGGCAGGTTTTGCGATCGCTATTCCATACATCGCAGTTTTCTACGTCATCCTTTCCGTATTCGAGGACTCAGGATACCTTACCAGAGCGGCTTTTTTGCTGGATACGCTGACACATAAGGTAGGTCTTCACGGCAGAGCCATAATACCGCTAATACTCGGATATGGCTGCAACGTACCTGCGATCATGTCCACGCGCGCCCTGAATACCATGCGCGAGCGCAGGATCGCATCACTTTTGATTGCGCTTACTCCCTGTTCTGCAAGAACGGTCATTATTCTCGGACTTGTGGGAACGTTTGTCGGATACTGGGCAGCGATATCGATCTATGTTCTGGAACTTATTATCATATTTTCCACAGGATGGATACTTGGCAAGGGACTGCCCGGAGAAAGAACAGGTTTTATCATGGAGATGGCACCGCTTCGCAACCCCGATCCAATAGCAACACTGCAAAAGACATGGCTGAGGATGCGTGAATTCGTTTACGTGGCATTCCCGATGTTGATCGTTGGCAGTGCGCTTCTTGGTGCTGCTGATGCGGTTGGGATACTTGATACATTTGAGAACGCGGTTGGTCCCATATCAATAGGATTACTCGGGCTCCCTGCATTTGCAGCGACCGCACTTGTATTTGGCATCCTGCGAAAGGAGATGGCTCTTGAAGTGCTTGCAGTTCTGGCTGGTACTGCCAATTTTGCACTGGTATTGACACCTTTGCAGATGTATGTTTTTGCTGTTGTGACAACCATCTATATCCCGTGTGTTGCAACCATTGCAATACTCAAACATGAACTTGGATGGAAGGATACCGCATGGATATCAATGTTCACAATAACACTTGCTCTTGTTGTTGGTATGCTCATCAATTATATTGCACCGATGTTAACATAAGAAATATACAATAGTTGTTGTTCGTGTGGGCACGAATGGGAAGGTATATATACAGTTGTCATGGAGTTAACAACGATGACTCGCATTACCACACCTCACATAAAAAGAAATACAATTGCCGTTTTGACAGATCTATTTGAAATGAGTACGTCGCGCGAACCTGCTATTGAAGAAATGGGTGCACTGCTCGAAATGATTGGAACGCACGGCTCAATGATCGAAAACGTTGTTGTGTATGAGAATGAGGAAGTGTATCATGTTCACACGAAAAATATCATTCCTTCTGCCGAATTAGAGCTAACTGCACTATGTTAGTGTCGAGTCAGCTTCCAAGTTTCGTGTCAACGTTGCAACGCCACATTCAACCGTAGCAGAGCTGCGTTATGACAATTATTAAGATTAATGGCAGGAAAGCTTTGATAAAATACTTGGAAAGGATACCTCAGTTCCCATATAATGGGTTTGAAGAACTGGAGCAACTACTCAGGCGAGAATTGTGTATGAACAAAACAAATGCGAAAATTACATGGGATGTATCTATATATACCCCTTTGAACTCAAATATTCAATAGCCTCAACCGCACCATCGCCAAAGGATGCTTTTGTCACATGATCTGCAGCCTTTTTAGCTTCAGCATCACCATTCGCAACAGCGATTCCAAAACCTGCCGATTGGATCATTTCAGCATCGTTCACAGAATCTCCGATCGCAACAAAATCAGCAGGGGTCAAACCCATAAATTTTGCTATATTTTTTAAACCGGTATTTTTATTAATTTTATTGCTTTTTATATGGATCGCATACTTGGTATCGATGATCTCAACCTCTAAATCCTGGGTCTTGAGCATTTCCCTGGCTTTTTCCATATCAAAATCTCTTCTAAGAGCAATTTCTGTTTTGCGATATTCAGGATCTAGTTTTGTCAGATCATAATGTTTTGACAGAAACTTGAACGCTTTTTCACATTCCTCAATATTATCGGAAATAATAGGTGATTTATCGTATCCGGTAAGAATCACTCCCCCGTTCTCAGCGATCACATAACCCTTAAGACCTATCAACTTTGCAGTAGCTATGGCATAACAGGAGATGTTGCCTGTTGCCAGCACAACGGGGATATCAAGGGTACGAAGCGTTTCTGCTGCCCGAAGGTTTAAACGTCGGTCCTTGTGTGTGATCGTACCGTCAATATCCAGAACAATGGCTTTGAATTTCATACCCAATAGATTGTATCACATGGATTAAACAATTGCCCTATATCCAATCCAATATCGGTGGTATTGTTGGTACTATTAATCAACCAACCCATCGGTTGTGACAGATATTATAGCCTCTCCGTCAGGTAGATTTGGAGAATCCACAAGGCGTATGATCCTCTTGTCGCCTTTTGATTTCCTGAGATACAACCTGAATGTAGCAGTGTGTCCTAATATATGTCCGCCTATCGGTTTGGTGGGATCGCCAAAGAATGCATCCGGTTTTGACATTACCTGGTTCGTGACGACCACTGTTGAGTTATAGAGGTCACCGAATCGCTGGAGTCCGTGCAGGTGCTTGTTGAGTTTTTGCTGCCTGTCGGCAAGGGTGCCCCTGCCCACATACTCTGCCCTGAAATGTGCTGTCAACGAATCCACGATCAATAATCGCACAGGTTTATCGGTTTCCTTAAGTTCATTCGCAAGCTCCATTGCAGAGTCCACAAGAAGTATCTGGTGATTTGAATTGTATGCACGTGCCACGTGTATATTTTTCAGGAATTCCTCAGGGTCGTACTCAACACCCTCTCTTTCCGAAAGACCCTGTACCATCTGTTTGATCCGCTCAGGTCTGAAAGTGTTTTCCGTATCGATCATTATCACTGAACCGTCAAGTCCCCCCTGCTCCCTTGGGAGTTGAACATTCACGGCAAGCTGGTGTGCGACCTGGGTCTTTCCTGAACCGAACTCGCCATACATCTCTGTGATCGCCTGAGACTCGATTCCCCCTCCCATCATCTCATCAAACTCAACACATCCTGTAGAGAGTTTTCCGACAAGTTTCCTGCGCTCAAGTACCATATCCCCTGTCTCGAATCCGCCAATATCGGCAGACTGTCGCGCAAAATTGATAATCTTTGCTGCTGTCGATTCCCCTATCTCGGCAGTGTTCGCAAGTTCTGCAGGTGATGCAACCGCAACCGCTTCAATAGTATTGAACCCTGCTTCTTTTAACTTCTCTGCCGTTGCCGGGCCAACGCCTGGCAGTTCCTCTAACAATATTTCAGACATTTTTAGTAACTCCTCTCGGTGCACATGGTTAGTTTAGGTGCACAATTTATCATTTTACTATAGTTTTGTAGGTATATATAATTGAGGCAAGCGGGGTGAAAGTATTGTATGCCTCATGAAAGCCAAGATAACTTAATCCGTTCATCCTCAGTTGTAAATTACCAATTAACTTTCGCATTTTTGTTGTTTCTAAATTTCTACCAGCCAGTACCTCTTTCCTGACAAACTCAATGTCATCGATTCTTCTGTTTAAACACTGCCCTGTGAGCACGTTCAACTCAATCTCGGCCATATTCAACCAACTCCCATGCTTTGGAGTGTACACAAACTCGAATCTGTCCAATATTGTTTTTGCCTTATCCGGCTGAAACGTTTCATAGAGCGATCCTGGAACGTGTGTGTTCAGATTGTCCATCACCACGTTATTTTTTCTGCTGTTTCGTATTGATCCCCAATCTCCTCCAAAAAATAAGCCCAATCCTGCTTGATTCTTCTTTCTGTGACCTTCACCATGCGCTTTCCTGCCAATGGCTCACAGGCAATAAAAATATTGCACATACCGCAACGCCTTCGGGTGGCTCACCGCAACTAACTGCAACCAAATGAGCTTCAAAATCCCCGTCAGTTTTTTTATTTTTAAAAAAATGTCACCGAGTCCAGGAGGTAAATTTGTGAGAATTGAGGGTTTTTAGGGATTTAAGTTGCGATGCAACATGGAGTTTGCATTGTTTTGTCAAATTAGAAATGCTGAATATTGGAGATAATCAGATAATGTCAAAAAGTAACAAGAATTAATACGAAACACTTCGAAATCCTTATATAATGGTTATTAGTATGACAAATATCACACATGATATTATCAAAAATACTCTCAAGAATTGCCATAATTTCAATGATATTGATACTGTTTATGAATCCCGCAACAGCATACCAGACAAACGTAAATGTTAATGCCCCTGAAAAAGCGGATAATGATTTCAGTGTCATAATAGAGATTGAGAATGTCACTGACCTGGATTCAGGGCAGTTTGATCTCCATTTTGATCCGGCACTCGTGCGCGTCACAGGCATAGATGATGGGACTATCGCCAAAACAACAATACCAATTGCTGACTGGGCCTCTGTAAGTAAAAATACCATTCGGGTGCTCTTCAATCTTCCCGATATAGATGGCGTGTCAGGAACAGGAACCCTTGCAACGATACACTTCGAGACGATAGTTCCCGGAGATTGCGTTATAGATGTATCTGACGGATTGCTTGTTAATACTATGGCACAGGTGATACCTGCAAACTGGAACGGTGTCCGGAGTGTCGTACCCAACATACCGGTTTCTACAGATGAAGCCGAACATAAAACACCCGGACCCGGGCCACTATTCCTGATAAGTGCAATTGCAGCAGCGTTTCTTGTGTCCAGGAAAAAGGAATAAAGTATACTCGGTGATCTACATGAAAATAAAAATTCGATTCGGAATATTCATAAGCATACTGCTTTTGGTATTGATACCATCCGTAAGTGCGCATCTCTATGGAGATGCAAATGAAGACACATATATCAATATGCAGGATGTGACCAGGCTAGAGCGAATAGTCCTTGAATATGATCCCACCACCACACCAGCCGATGCAAACCAGGATGATAATGTAAATATGCAGGATGTCACCCTCATCGAGTCAATTATCCTTGAGCAGGTCCCGTTTCCTGGTGGACATCTGAACGCAGCGATGATATTCGGACCTTCAAGCACACTTGACCCAGCGAATGGATGGAATGGATGGTATGTGAGGAAAGCCGGTATCTATGAAACGCTGTTCAAATACGACGATAAGATGAAACTCACACCGGAACTTGCTACCGGGTATACACAGGAAAATGATACCGAATGGCTCATCCATTTGCGAGAGGATGTTGTATTTCATGACGGCAGTCCATTTAATGCGGATGCTGTGGTGTATTCCTTTGCCCGGGTCATGAATGAATCAAATTCAAGATCCAGCGAGTATGATCACATTGCCTCTATTACGATAGAGGATGAACACACGGTAAGGATCACTACAGCCGAGCCGTATGCGCCAACCATAGCAAGCCTGACAAATCCACTCGTTTCCATAGTAAGTCCTGATGCTGACAATCTCGACACTCATCCTGTGGGTACAGGTCCTTTCATGTATGATAGTTATGAGCAGGAAGTAAGTCTTTCTGTTGTTAGAAATGAGAAATATTGGGGCGGAGGGGTCAGGCTCGAAGGTGCAACTTTATCCTATATCAGTGCTGGTGAAACCAGGGCATTGACGCTGGAAAGCAAGGACAATGATATTGCGAGGGGTCTGCCATTTCCCCAGGTAAGCACAATAGAGAGCAATCCCGGTCTTAATGTCATGAGTAAAGAGACAATGCGTCTTTACTTTATATTTGTGAACACCGGAAAAGCACCCCTCGATGATATCAGGGTAAGGCAGGCGATCAATTATGCCATCGATCGTGATGTGATTGTTGATGCGGCTTTGGAAGGTGTTGGCGGCGTTCCGGCTGCTGGTGTGTTCCCATCGATCTTCCCGTGGACAAACGTTGAACTCACTGGATATACGCATAGTAAAGATACAGCACTATCATTGCTGGCAGATGCAGGGATCACCGACATCGATAGTGACGGTATGCTGGAATATAATGGAGAGGATTTCCATCTTACCCTTATGACGTATACTACACGGGCTGCAATGCAACCCAGTGCAGAAGTGATTGAAACCCAGCTGGAAGATATCGGTATTGATGTGACCGTTGAACTCCTTGGATCATCTGCCATAAAAGAAGCGATGACCAATGGAGATTATGATATGGCATTTTATTCATATGGTGTGGCACCAACTGGTGATCCTGACTATTTCCTGACCCATCATTTCGACTCAACAGCCGGGTACAAAGAGAACGGATGGATTCGTTACTCCAATCCTGCAGTAGATTCGCTGTTAGCAGATTCAAGGGCTGCTATGGATCAGGATGTCAGGAAGGAATATTACGATCAGGTACAGGATATCATTGTGGAAGAATGTCCTGAGATGTTCATTTTCCATGAAAATGAACTTGTGGGGTATAATACCGGGGTTATGGGTTATGCAATATATCCAAACGAGATAACCTTCCTCACCAGGGACATGTATATCGGGAGATAGTGGTGTAGATATAGGAATTCCAGGCAAAATGGTATAAAAGACATTTAGAAAGGAGCCTATCAATGGATGTTAAAAGCATTATCAGGTTGTACTGGGATAAAAGAAGCCAGACCTACGGTAAAAATACATATAGATCACCGGATGAAGCGCAGCACCTCTGGAAGGGCATATTAAAAAATGCGATTTGCACAGATGAGCGCCTAAGGATCTTGGATGTCGGAATAGGTACCGGATTTTTAGCTCTGCTTTTTTCTGAAATGGGGCACAACGTCACAGGTATTGATATCTCCAAATGCATGCTGAGTAAGACAAGGTGTAACGCTGATAAAATGGGATTAAATGTTGATCTGATACATGCTGATGCGGAAAACTTGCCTGTTAAAGATGAATATTTTGACATTGTGATTAACAGGCATCTTCTCTGGACTATACCAAATCCAGGGACTGCTGTCAATGAATGGAGCCGCACTGTGAGGACAGGGGGTAAGATCATTTTGATCGATGGAAAGTGGCACGATTATGCAATCGATATGCGTTTGCGTAGATTTATTAGCAAGATGCTCGTTTTCATGACTGAAAAACGGGATCCACGTCTATTCACGAGCCATTATGATAGTATAAAAGACCGCTTACAATTTTTTTATGGAAGTACACCAGACAATGTTATTGATTTATTCAGCAAAGCAGGATTAAAGAACATATCAATGAACAATCTTGAAGAACTTGAGAAATTTGAAACAAAAAACAGACCCCTGGCATATAGAATTGCAAATAAACCATCACTTTATTTAGCAATTGGGGAAAAATAACATAAAATTCCAGTGGATCTAAACAGCAGGTTTAAACATTACCATAGGTACAATAAACATGCTTGGCTATATATTGAAACGGATATTTCAGTTGATCCCTGCACTGCTGTTGGTTTCAGTAGCGAGTTTTTCGATAATCTATTTTGCACCCGGCGATCCTGCAGAAACGCTGATGACAGGACCTGATGGTAATGTAAACCCAAAATCAGTAGAGGAATTCCGGACTAAAATGGGTCTTGATAAACCACTGCATATTCAGTATCTCATCTGGTTGAACAATGTTGTACACGGTAATTTTGGATACTCGTACCGAACCGAAAAACCGGTTTTTGACCATATAAAAACATCATTTGGAGCCACATTCAAGCTTGCAGTCGTAAGCCTGATCATTTCACTGATCATCTCGATCCCACTTGGGATCATCTCTGCGATCAAACATAATTCAGGCCTGGACATATCCTGTATGGTTGGTGCATCGCTGGGAGTTTCCATGCCAAATTTCTGGCTGGGACTGCTACTTATGCTGCTTTTTGGGATATATCTTGACTGGCTTCCTGTTGCAGGTTATGGAACTGGCGGTGATCTTGAACATATCATATTACCAGCCTTGACACTGGGAACTGGTTCTGCTGCAGTCACTGCAAGATTAATGAGATCGAGTATGCTAGAGGTACTCGGGCAGGACTATATACTGACAGCTCGTGCAAAAGGTGTGCCTGAATGGATGGTCATTGGCAAACACGCCCTGAAAAACGCCCTGATCCCTTTTGTGACCATGGTCGGCCTGAATTTTGGATATCTGTTAAACGGTTCGGTTGTGGTCGAAACAATCTTTGGCTGGCCTGGTATTGGCAGGTTGATAGTTGATTCAATTAACATGAGGGATTATATGATGGTTCAGGGATGCATGGTATTTGTTGCCCTTCTTTTTGTGACAGTCAATCTGGTCGTTGACATTTCATATCGATATCTTGATCCGAGGATCCGCTATGAAAAAGCATAACAACCCGTTTATGGATAATATCAGGCGGCTCAGTGATAGCAGACCGGCGACTGTTGGCGCTATTATTATCATGCTGCTTTGCTTCATAGCAGTTTTTGCGCCCCAGTTATCACCAAATAACCCGACCACGGCGTGTTTGGAAGATCGGCTGATATCTCCACTCACAGTACCCGAATATCCGCTTGGAACAGACCATCTGGGGAGATGTGTTCTATCCAGGTTGTTATACGGTGCCCGTATCTCGCTCATAGTAGGGATTATCGTGGTTGGTATATCCGCAATGATTGGCATTGCACTCGGGGTCATTTCAGGATATTATGGCGGGGTAATTGATGCTGTGATCATGCGTTTTGTTGATGCCACCCTATCGTTTCCAAGCATATTTTTAGCTGTAACGATCGCAGGTCTGCTCGGACGAGGGCTTCCCAGTGTTATAATCGCCTTGATTGTAGTAGATTGGACAGCTTATGCTCGTATTTCACGGGGTTCGGTACTATCATTAAAAGAGACGGAATTTGTGGAATCAGCAAGATCACTTGGCGCAAGCGACTGTTATATCATGACACGCCACATACTTCCGAATATCATCGGTCCGGTGATCGTGATAGGAACGCTTGGTATGGCTTATGTGATACTTTCAGCGGCAGCCTTGAGCTTTCTTGGTTTTGGACCACAGCCCCCAACACCGGAATGGGGTGCAATGTTGAACGCTGGTCGCATGTATATGCGGACAGAACCTTATCTTACAATCATTCCCGGAATTGCGATAATGGTCATGGTACTGGCTTTTAATCTCCTCGGAGACGGGCTGCGGGATATACTGGATCCGAAAAAAACGGTGATTGAGTGAACTTACTTGAAATAATCGACCTGAAAACCCACTTTCCAACTTCCAACGGCCTCGTAAAAGCAGTTGATACTATAGATATGAGTATCTCTGAACAAGAGACATTTGGCCTCATAGGTGAAACAGGCTGTGGTAAATCTGTGCTCGGACACTCGATTATACGTCTTTTGCAGTCAGATACAGTAATGAAAGGGAAGATAATCTACAAAGGAAAAAACTTGCTTGAGATCAGCGAGGCAGAGATGAGAAACATCAGGGGGGAAGAGATAGCAATGATCCTACAGAATCCGACAACGTCTCTTAATCCGGTTATTACTGTAGGGGAACAAATCGCTGAAGCTATCAGGTTACATCAGCGGCTGAATAAAAAGGATGCGAAACAAAAGGCGATCGAAATGCTCGAAGCGGTCAGGATACCGTCGCCGTCCCAACGGGCAAATGAATATCCACATGAGTTTAGCGGGGGAATGAAACAGCGAGTGATGATCGCAATGGGGCTTGCATGTGATCCTGCACTGGTCATTGCAGACGAACCCACAAAGGGACTTGATGTTACAATCAAGATACAGATCGTCGAATTGATGAAAGAGGTAACAGCCCAAAAGGCAATGCTCCTTATAACCCATGATCTCGGCGTGGCATCTGAAATGTGTGACCGTATAGCGCTTATGTATGCAGGAGAACTGGTGGAATATGCATCAGTAATTGAGATTTTTGAAAATCCGTTGCACCCGTACACCATAGGTTTTCTGGACTCACTCCCTGGCAGGGGACTTGTACCGATACCAGGTATGAGCCCATCCCTGATCGATCTTCCGGATGGTTGCAGATTTCATCCCAGATGTAGCCATGTGATGGAAATATGCAGACAAAAGCATCCCGGGATGACCGAAATGAAAGACGGACATTTCGTGAGGTGTTTCCATGCTTGAAGTTGAAGGATTAACAAAGTATTTTTCTTCAGGATTGAACAAAAAACGCTCTGTTAAGGCAGTTGATGGTGTTTCATTTAATATAGGTAAGGGTAAGACGCTTGGACTTGTCGGGGAGAGCGGATGCGGAAAAACGACGGTCGGCAGGTTGATCATGCGATTAATCGAACCAACAGCCGGGAAAGTATTATTCGATGGCATTGACCTTATTGCGTTGAACAGGAAAGAACTTCGTAATATCAGGCCGAGGATGCAGATGATATTCCAGGATCCTGATTCTTCGCTTGACCCGAGGATGAAGATCTCAGCCAGTATCGAAGAACCTTTGAGATTACATGGTACATATTCCAGGGACGAGAGAGAGCAGAAGGTTTTGGAATTGGTTAAAATCGTGGGACTGGGGCCAGAACATATTGAACGCTATCCATATCAACTAAGCGGTGGTCAGAACCAGCGCGTGGTGCTTGCACGGATTATGGCAATGAATCCGGATCTTATTATTGCAGATGAGCCTACATCCTCTCTGGATGTCTCGGTCCAGGCACAGATACTTAATCTTATGAAAGATATGCAAAAGACGTTTAATCTCTCGTATCTTTTCATCTCTCATGATCTTGATGTTGTCAGGATAATGGCTGATCATATTGCAGTCATGTATCTTGGACGACTGGTGGAGATTGGGGAAACAAACGATATTTTTAACAGCGCAAAGCACCCGTATACACAGGCTTTGCTGTTGGCTGCAACCAGATTGCAGCCAGGGGTCGGGGACGGAGCTGGACATGTGAAAGGAATAATTCTTAAAGGAGATACCCCGAGTCCGTTCGATATACCAACCGGATGCAGGTTTCATATGCGGTGTCCGCACCAAAAAGATGTATGCCTGAGTCAGGAACCGGAATCGTTTGAGGTGGGAGTGGGGCATTATGTGGCATGTCATTTTGTCTGACAGCGCAGAAGTATTTTTACCAATTGCAGTTTTGAAACGTAGGTTTTGAGCACGGATATCATTCTTTCACCATACCGTTTTTTGGACACATCAAATATATATATGTCGCAAATGTACAAAGAGCAACTGCTAACTCATTTAAAATTAACTGGATAAAGTCGAACATGTTGCTGAACTTTAATGTTTAGAGATTGTCGGAAAAGACTATTTTTCGAATCTTTCAGCTTTACTGTCTAAACTTGACAGGGTGCAGCATAGTGATTTAATTTCAACAATATTTTTGGAAGTTTCAGTTTAGGTGCATTTCAGGTACTTTTCTGACAATCTCTAAAAAAGATAGTTAAACAGGTCGAACAAAGTGCACTTGTTATCAATTCTATGAAGACCAATGTCATAATAGAAGCCATCATCGAATGACAGCGTTTAATCTTAATTTCAATCGTTATACCCCGCAGCTCTGCTGCGATTGGGATAAGCCATGGTCAACGCAACCTCAGTAGTCTGAGACATGAGATACCCCACAGCTCTGCTGTGGGGAGCTTCATTGAAGGCCAAGCGGAATACAGCCTACAAGCATATCAGAACACCCATAAGCAGGAAAAAGGTTGACTGTATTAGAAATTAACGATTGATTATAGGACAGATAGCTATAAATATAATAAAAATATCATTTAGTATTACTTTTTAATACTAATATTCATTTTTGTATTAAAAAGTAATGCTAAAATCTAATTTAGTATTACAAATATTGTAAAAAACTACTTGCTAACGCTTGTGAGTTTTTAAAGTACATACGAATAGGAGAGGATAGATTATGGGAAATAAAATATTCATAGTATTTGCTATGATTTGTGTATTGTTAGGGACAATCGGAATGGCAAGTGCCCATCAAACATGGATGGAGATTGATGCTATGTGCGTTGATCTTGATGAGAACGTCGAGGTTAGAATTACTGAAGGACACGGCTTTGTTAGCGAAGGTATACCACCAAATGATTTGTCAGCAGAACTGGTCGAACCTGATGGTTCAATAATTACTCTGGATAAAACAGCTGAAGATGAAATGTACTGGTATTCCGGTTTCGAAGCAGATCAAATCGGACTATATACCATTCTTGGGACCCATATAGAAGAATATTTTCATAAAGTCTATACAGGACCTGGATCGAGAGAGGATTATCCCACTTATAATTACACCTATTTCGAGGGTGAAGTTGACTGGGATGAGATTGATAAATCAAGGTGGGCAGATGACTGGCATGTAGTGCAATATTACAAACCATACAAATATCTGAAAACCTTTGTGAGCACAAATAGTAACTTCTACGGAACCGACAATGCTTTTGAACAGAAATTTGAAATCATTCCCGTTGATGATGTATCAACATTAGGGACTGGTGATTTTGAATTCAAAGTGTTATTTAACGGGAGACCGCTGCCAAATGGTACTGTAAAGATAAGTGGTACAAATAGTGAAGGCGCCGATGGAGTAAGTGCAATATGTGATGAAAATGGCAGGGCAGTACTTCCACTGAATTCTAATGGTGACTGGTTGATATCTGCCGGTGCAGCAGGCGATTACTGGGACGGAGAATATAATGGTGATTTCCCACACGGAGATTATTATTCTGAAGGAGACTTAGCTTTTGTAGGAAATACATATTCAGCAGCTTTAACGTTACTGGAAATTCGTGAGAGCAATACAGCTACCATGCGAACGAAAATAAGGCCCCAAATAGAGTTCAACATGAATCCGTCATACTTTAACTTTGGTGAACTTGACCCTGGTGATATGAGTGATGTTGAAACTGCTGTAATCCAGAATCTGGGATCAAAAGACCTAGTGATAAGTGTGAGTGTAGAAGATATGAGTGGATTATACACAACAGGACTTCAGATCGATGATACTTTGTGGAGTGAGTACAAAGTCGAAATCTTGAAGGACGATTTCGCTTCATTGGATCTACAATTGCATGTTCCTGGAAACTTTGTCGGTTCTGGTGAAATGATGGGAACAATAATCATCTGGTCAGAAGCTATTAATTAGATTCTGACTTTTTATTTTTTTTAGATATAAAATGATTTTTTCAATAAGGCTTTTAAATAAAGCATTTAATAATAGTAAGAATATGAAATTTAGAATTGCTGGAATTGGAATTTTATCAATATTATGTTACATATTTATCTTTACTTTATGTGTATCTGCCATAGGTATCGGTGTAAATCCTGCAAAACTTGAAATTGGAATTGAAAACGGTGAAAGTATCCAGAAGAACATTACCATCTCAAATCCGGATAATATAGACCTTGCATTTCATATATACACAGACGATGAATTTAATGACTGGATAACAATAGTTGAACCAAATTTTTCACTGGGACCATATCAGGAAAAGGAGGTATACATCCATTTTACACCATTGACAGAAAAAGTAGGGAGATTCAACACAACAATATATGCAGTTGCTCTCAATCCAGATAGTAACCTTAACCTGGGCAGCGGTGTAAAAATACCAGTAAATATAAATCTTGAAAAAGCAACAACTTCATTCTATACTAATCCTGTGATTATTGTATTAATCCTAGTTGTATTTATACTGATTTTTCTTTCTATGAGATATCGAAGGAACTCATGATGGAAGAAAAATAAGAGACTTTTTATTATTTTCTGGTCACACTTATCAATCAGTTCTGTTAAACGCGGATAATGCATACGAAATCTGCATTTATCTGCGGTTCGTTAAAATTCAAATGACCAGAAGGAATTAAAAAGTCTCGAAAATATCATGACAACAAAAGTCATGACGTGTTATCCCGATGAATCTGCAAAAATATTGCTGAATATGACTATACCGGATTCCCTGTGGTATCCCATAAAAACGAAGTTGTGGGAATAATAACAAGAAGGGATGTCATAAAATCAGGATATGCCAGAACCGGATCTAGCGATACACACGGAACAAGACCCGGAGATTCAACAACAGTTGAAAAGATTATGTCAACCCCACCATATACAGTATCACAGGATACACCGATATTGAAAGCTATAGAGATGATGCTCCACTACGATACTGGAAGGGTCATTGTTGTCAATGGAAAAACACCGGTGGGGATCGTGGACCGACAGGATGTGTTGCGGGCTTGTCTGGTTGGCACAGGTTCCGAAGTTGAATAGTACAATGGAATTTTAGCATGGATTTTCTCGAATAACCAAACACTTATTACCAAATCGGTCTTAGTTATTGATTGTAAGGAGACTTACATGGTGGCAATATTTTACAAATACGGCACCTAAAATTTTAATCATATTTTCAATAGGAATATTCGATAGAAAATTTAGATAGAAAATTTAGATAATAATCTTCGGTAGATGATTTAGATAATAATCTTCGGTAGATGATTTAGATAATAATCTTCGGTAGATGATTTAGATAATAATCTTCGGTAGATGATTTAGATAATAATCTTCGGTAGATGATTTAGATAATAATCTTCGGTAGATGATTTAGATAATAATCTTCGGTAGATGATTTAGATAATAATCTTCGGTAGATGATTTCCATAGAAATCATCGATAAACCTCAATAGTTTGGTGGTTTAATTGAATACACGAAACAAAACATCCAAAATTGCACAGGAAAAACTGAAACTGCAAGAAAAACTGAATGCAAATGATAAAACCATTCAGAGAAATGACTCACGAATGTTAAGCACTACGGGCACAATGGACCTCGGACCTGTGAATTTCAAAGCCAAGATATCGGAACATGAAGGAGATATCATGGCAGTTGCCACTAAAGATGTGGTCACTATCCCTCCGACAACAACGATCATGGGTGCAATTAAAACAATGACACACAAAGGATTCAGGCGTGTCCCGATCACCGATGCCGGTACAAACCGACTTGAAGGAGTTGTTACATCGGTTGATGTTATCGATTTCTTAGGTGGTGGAAGTAAGAACCTGCTTGTTGAAAATCGGTTCAAAGGCAACCTCCTTGCAGCAATCAATGCAGATGTTCGGGAAATAATGCGACATAATATATCTCACCTGAATGAAGATGCAAATATATCAGATGCGCTTAAAATGATGAGTGAAGAAAAAACCGGTGGTCTTCCCGTATTAAGTGGAGATGGTCGAGTGCGTGCTATCTGTACGGAAAAAGATTTTGTCAAACTTGTTGCAGGCATATATGCCAACAAATCGGTTGGCGAGTATATGACTACAAAAGTAAAAACCACCAAATCAGATACATCAATTTTCGATGCAGCCAAAATTATGGTAGATCAGGGATTTAGGAGGCTTCCTGTCGTGACAGACAGCATACTTATTGGAGTGGTCACTGCATCTGATATCATGAATTTTATTGGCAGTGGAGAGGCATTCAATAAACTTATAACAGGAAACATCCATGAAGCATTCGACGCCCCGATAAGTTCACTCATCTCAAAAGATGTAGTTTGGGCATCATCCGATCTGGATATCGGAGAGGCGGCAGCAATTATGATAGAGAAAAACGTCGGATCAATTCCAATAATTGATGATGGTGTCCTTTGCGGAATACTCACAGAACGCGATATCTTACGTTCAATATCCGAATAGACAAATAAAATTTCATTCGATCAAATGATAATTTATTGAAATAACTTTTACTCTGATTAAAGCAATCGAGAAAATCTTCGCTAACGCTCAGATTGACTCGAACTATATATTTATAAAATATGTACTGACACAAAAAAAGGAGGGACATAAAAGTGAGTATAAAAGATATTATGAGTTCACCGGTATATGTTATTGCACCGGATGAAACCATATCCCATGCAAGAAATTTGATGCTAAAACACAAAATCGGTGCTCTTGTTGTTGTTGACAATGACAATATGATTGGTATTGTAACCAAATCAGATATGGGAAAGAGAATGGCTCAGGCAGAGCCTATATGGAGAAGACGTCCTATTGACAAAGTTCCCATAAATTTGGTGATGACAGAATCTCCGATAACGATCTACCCGGACGCTTCGATAAAACAGGCTGTTGATCTTATGCTTGAGAACAACATAAATAATATTCCTGTAACTAACGAATCTGTTGTTGGTATTGTAACCAGGGGAGATATTGTCAAATATGTATCAGAACAAGCTATCGATACTAAAGTTTCCGAGAAGGTCAATAAAGATGTAATTTCGGTTCACAGGCATCACACGATTAACCATGTCGTCGATGAGATGGAAAGAAACAAAATCAGTAAAGTCATTGTTACAGATGATGCCGGAGAAGCTGTCGGCATTATATCTACAACCAACCTTGCACTTAGCTCTATAACAGATAATGAAAATAAACTTTCAACCAAGAGCATCAAAATGACTAGACGACCAACACCTGGCGGGGAGAAAACCTATCGTTACATAAAAGAAGTTGCGCTCGTTGCAGAAGATATTATGTCAGGACCTATTATTACAATAAATGAGGATAATACAATTAGTGATGCGGCAAAGATTATGATCAAAGAGAATATTACGGCATTGCCTGTCGAACAGGACGAGGAAATTGTCGGAATGATCAGCAGAAGCGATATTTTAAGAATAATGCAGTAGAAATACAGTATAGAATTGATGTTGAATATTTTTGGATGTTACAGGTGATAACTATGCAAATCAAAGATATAATGGTGCAGCCACAGACTATTGATAAAGCAGATACGATATCCCATGCGCTTGACGTGATGGATAAGACAAATACACGCCGTCTGCTTGTAAAACATGGTGGAGATGTTATGGGTGTCCTGACAATGAGAAATTTGACAAAAGAGCTTGGAACACGTAAAAAAGGGGCAAAACCTGCATCATCACTGCATGTTGCAACAGCCGTATCCGATAATTATATCAAGGTTTTGTCTGATACAAATGTCAATGATGCCATAACCCTAATGAAGAAAAATAATGGCGTGATAATGGTCAGCGAGAATGACGAAATTGTTGGATGGGTGACTCCAAAAGAACTGATGAAAACAAACCATTTCGGTGGATATGCAGCAGAAATTATGCAAAAAGACCCTATTGTCGCAAGCCCGGGTGATCGTGTTAGCCATATCAGACATTTGATACTTGATAATGATATTGGAAGACTTCCTGTTATGGATAATGGAAAACTTGTCGGAATAGTTACTGAAAAGGATGTTGCAAAAGCAATGCGTGCCTTTAGGGATGTTGTTTCAGGAAACCAGCAGGATTCACGTATCAAAAACCTTATTGTCGAGGATATAATGACAAGAGGTGTGAAAACGGTATATTCGAACACTTCGGCATCCGATGTTGTCAAGATGATGATAGAGGAGAAGATCAGTGGTGTGCCTGTGCTTAACCTTGAAAATGAGATGGTTGGGTTCATCACAAGAAGATCTGTTGTCAACGTAATGGTAGATTAAGCAGATAAAGTACGTATGGGCATAGTATATGTTAGTAAATTCGCGTGATGCAGGGAGATAATATCACGCGATATCAAATTCATGAATGCCGAAAATGATACTGCGGATATTGAATTGGATATTGATGGTGCGGCAGAGTATCTTAACCTGCCGTCATCCAAACTTAAAGGACTTCTGGATAGGCGAATTATATCTCCGAACTGGGGTGGAATAGATAATGAATACCGTCGATTGTTCCGGTTCGATAAAAGTGTTTCAAATATCGAGCAAGGAAGTGTATTGTACAAAAAGGACAGATCGTTTAAGCTAATCCGTGGGTTTCCCAAGATACAAAGGGCAATGCTACTTGGTCCTGCACTAAAAAACCATTTTTCAGATATTAATACGGTAGCTGTCGAAGAGAAGATGAACGGCTACAATGTACGTGTTACTGATATTGGGGGAAATATCGTAGCATTTACACGCGGGGGACTTGTCTGCCCTTATTCAACAGAGCGTGCACGATATCTTTTGGATCGTGATTTTTTTAAAGACTATCCAGACCTTGTCCTGTGCGGCGAGATGGCGGGTCCCGATAATCCTTATGTACCAAAGGATGTCTATGGAATTGATTCTCTTGACTTTTTTGTGTTCGATATCAGGGACAATGGACATGGTATGCCTTATATGTTGCATGAGCGCAGGAAACTTGCACAGGAGTATGGATTTAGTCAGGTGAAATTCTTTGGTGAGTTTTCGCTAAGTGATGCAGCCGATGAGATTACAAAAATTGTCAGGGAACTTGGAAAAGTCCAACATGAGGGTGTTGTTATCAAAGACCCAAAAATGATCATAAGTCCAATAAAATATACATGTTCCCAGAGTAACTGTGCAGACCTTCGACATGCGCTCAAATTTTATAATGACATTGGAAGGGATTATTTATTTTCACGGGTCGTACGTGAAGGATTCCAGTCGGTTGAGTGGAACGAAAGCGAAGCTGAACTGCAAAAACGTTGCCTTCAACTTGGTGAAAGTATATTGCGCCCTATGACTGAGTCAATAAAACAAGTGAGGGATGGAACACGTATTGCCGATAATGTGCAAATACGGGTCAAAGATCCGAATACAATTTATCTATATAAGGAGTATCTCAAAAGGCTTGGCGTGGATGCTGTTTTTGGCGAACCGGAACCTATTGGGAATGAGTATCTTGTAAAGATTAAAAAACAAAACCAAAGCACCAACGATAAAACGGAATCGATGTGTAAGGGAGAGTTGTGGTAAATGTCAAAAAGACATATATCACAAAACGAGCATTCGAATACCCATAATAAGAAAATGGTGCAATCATGACAAAAATAGCGATTATCGGAAGTGAACAGAGTGGTCGGACAACGCTTGCTTCAAAACTTGGTAAGAAGGGAGAGATAGCAGATATCACAATGTATGACTTTGCTAAAAGTGGCAAGGTGCTCACCACAATTGACGCGAATGGGTATCCAAAAGCAGTCAAACCCCTCATAACAGCTCTTAACCTCTCAGATATTGCACTTTTGTGTATTCCGCCAAGCGGTCTTGATGCATCTTCAGGCGAATGTATTGTTGCACTGGACCTTTTGGGTTACAAACACGGGGTCATCGTGCTAACCAAATCTGACACATCATACCCTCATGCTATCGATGAACTGAAAGGAAATATCAAAAAGATAACATCGGGCACAGTACTTGAGAATTGGGAATACATGTCCATATCCACAACGTCATTCGAAGGCATGGAAGAACTGAAGGAAATGATATTTTCCATTAGCGACAAGGCAGACGTGGAACTTACACAATTGAACGAATTGCCAAAACGTGTCGTTATAGACCAGTTCTTCAATGTGACAGGTATTGGATGTGTGGTTCTTGGCGTGGTTTCGCAGGGTACTATCAATGCAAAGGACAAAACAGGCATATTCCCGCCAAATAAGAATATTGAGATACGTTCTATACAGCTGCATGATGTAGATGCGAAAAGTGCTCCTACGGGTTCAAGGGTTGGATTGGCGCTTAAAAATATCCAGTCAAAGGAACTTGAAAGAGGGTTTGTGATCTCTGATGCAGAAGAAGTGACGGAAGGACTTGCGCTTAAGTGCACGCTTTCACAGTTCTCAAAAGGATTTGCTGTGGGTGATATGCTGCATGTATTCACAGGGCTTCAATCGGCACCAATGCGTATTGAAAAGATTACAATAGATGGTGCGGATACAGATACGGCAGCGCCTGCAAGTACGTGTATTGTTTCACTTTCCGGCACAAAAGAAATTGCATATAGCAAAACGGACAGGTTCGTACTTGCCAATCTGGATGAAAAACAGAGATTTGTAGGATACGGTTTTTGTCAGTAATGTTGTGATCCCTGATATTACCGCCTTGGTTTGAGTGGTTTAAAACCATCGACCAGAGTGGGTCTACTAATGGATTTGGTCACTGAAGTAACTTGAGGTATATCTGTCATAGTCGGCTGTTGTGTCGGGGAATAATTATGATCGTCTATTGTGCGGGTGCCCTTGAATCCGGGTTCAAATACCTGTTCAGGTTTTTCGTGAACGACTCTCTCTTTTGAAACCTCTGCCCGTTCATCTTCCTTTTCGATTCCTTTTTTGGATAAACCTGTATGTATGTCACGCTCTTTGGATTTTACTCCATCATCTCTTCCTCTTTCATAATGAACTTTTACAAATTCTTCCAGACCGCGTTCACTGGCAAATTTGTCTAAATGGGAAAACCTCTCGCTAACCCATCCAATTTCAGAGTGTTTGTGATAGCCCACCTCAAATCCAAGCTTGTAGGCTTCTTTTTCAACCTCTGACTTTTCAGATTCACTGATGGTCTTTTTTTTGCCCTTGTCTTCCTTTTTGAATAGACTTACCATTCTCTAACCCGACCATCAATCCAGACAACCCGCGACTTTTATTCCTTTTTCAGTGAAATGCACACCACGCATGTTACAGTCATGCTTGGTTCCGCGCATTTTGATAACCTGTAGTGCACGTGTCATGGTCTTCTCATAAAGGAAATTGTGCAGGAAAACCACACCATGTGAAGCGAACTGCTCTGTTGTATATGAGTTCGGATCTGTCATTTCAGAAAGCAGAATCGTAGTACATCCCAGTTTCTTGAGGTTTCGTATAAACCTGCTCATCTCTTTTTCTTCCAAAGATTGATCTTTTGTTGTAAAACGTATTGCAGATACTGAATCGATCACAAGTCTTTTTATATCATATTCTGCAACGTAGCCTTCTATTTCCTTGAAAACAACTGCAGGAGATGGAGCCTCGCCTTCTACCGATGTATGTCCAACCTCATAATCAGGAGTGATGATTTCATGGAGTTCGTCCATATAGCCATATTCCATTCTTGGACCAAGATCTGCAAAAAGGAGCTTTTTCATTTTGATGAGTGTCGGCACATTCATTGCATAGTTTGACATGTCATCAATAATATTCTGCGGACTTTCGAGCAAAGTGACATACAACCCCACTTCACCAATTGCAGCACCATGTGCTAAAAACTGAACTCCAAATGTCGTTTTTCCACTGCCTGGTGGACCGCTTACAAGATATATTCGCTCGCTCAACAATCCGCCCTGAACCAGTTCATCGAATCCTTCAATACCAGTTGGTATTCTCATAGTACAACCTCGTCTTAGATGAATAGATAAATTAACTAGTTAATATCAGTTATAAACATACTTTAATCCATCGATTCATTATTATAAAATGTATTCAATTGCTAGAGATAACCAACGAGTGATTATAATGATCAATATAGCAATTCCAAAAGGCAGTTTAGAGGAACAGACACTTTTGCTGTTCAAACAGGCAGATCTTGAAATTAAGAAGACTGAACGTGAATATAATCCAAAAATAAACGACCCAAGGATCAATAAGATTAAGATCCTGCGTCCGCAGGAGATCCCAAAGTATATTGAAGAGGGATATTTTGACCTGGGGATATCAGGGCGCGATTGGGTGGTTGAATCCAATTCCGATGTGGTAGAGGTTGCTGATATGCCGTACAGCAAGCAAGGCGCAGGTATTGTGAAGATCGTGATAGCCGTGCCGCAAGAGAGCGATATGAAATCCGCAGCCGACATTAAACCTGGTAGCAGGGTTACTACAGAGTACCCAAATATTACAAAAACATTCTTTGACAATCTCGGCATCCCGATCGATATGCATTTCTCCTATGGAGCAACAGAAGCTAAGGTACCGGATCTCATGGATGTTGTGGTCGACCTTACAGAAACAGGTTCAACGCTTCGCAAGAACGGTCTTAAGATCGTGGATGTGATGATGGAATCCTCATCAAAACTTATCGCAAATAAGGAAAGCTGGGCTGACCCTGTAAAACGTCAGGAAATTTCGGAGATTAAGACACTTCTGCTTGCAGTTATTGAGGCACGTGGCAAGGTACTCATTGATATGAATGTGCCTGCCGATAAACTGGATGACGTGATAGATGCACTGCCTTCTATGAAACATCCAACCGTCTCCCAGTTGTACAAATCGGATTACTACGCGGTTGAGACTGTTGTCAGCAAGAATAATGTGAATATACTTATACCAAAACTCAAGAATCTTGGAGCAGAAGATATCATTGAAATGAATATTTCAAAGATTGTGCATTGATGTTTGAATTTTTATTCGACGCATGAGCAAAACTTCGGGCAACCAGTTTCGTATTGGCATTACAGAATTTCTTTGGTCGGTGAAACTGTTTGCCATATCGGCTATTATAGCGTTCACATTATGCATTGCCGTGTATGTGGTTATGACGATATTTGCTGAGCCACAACCTGTAAATACTGTAATTTCTGCAACTGTATCGACTGCCATGGCAAAGGTTGAGGTGGGAGCAAGATACGTTAGCCCGATGTCGTCTATTTTTGTGTTTAATACGATCGCTATTTTTACAGCATCTGTTGGCACCGGATTTTTATCATATATACACAACGTTTTTAGCGGGGAATTTTCCTTTCGCTCAAAACACAGGATATATGGCGGGATATCCATCAGGGTCGATAAACTGTTCACTGTATTTTATAGATATATACGACACATTGTTCCGATATTCGACCCCGGATTCTCTAAAATTAATGTTGAAGAACACGTCCTCCAAGATGATGGAACATCATCTGTATGGGATTTTTTTGGCTGCACCAGAAATGATTACCGTATGTTCGCATACATCTTGCCCTACACTGTACCGGTATTGATACTTTTGGTAAACGGATTTCTTATTGGGGTTTTTCTTGCATTCTTCATATTCAATGGTGCAATGTCAGGATATGAGATCATGGGATTACAGGGCATGATCATTGGGGTTTTCTACACATTTTCATATTTTGTATTTTCCATCCTGCCACATGGCATTATCGAACTACCTGTGCTTTTTTTGGCAGCGTCACTCGGATACAAATTCGCATATATACAATCGAATGCTGTCGCTGATGATGGCTTTTTTTTGAGCGACGATATGGAAAGCATAAAAGAGGATGTTTTACGCATCAATTCGATAACTGCGATGTATCTAAGGTCACGATACCTGTGGACCATGTTCGGAGTGGCTGTTGGGCTGCTGCTTATTGCTGCGTACATTGAGATTTATGTGACACCTTCGGTTTTGGGATATGCCATGAGTGTTGTTGAAATGGTGTTGAACAATGGGTTTGTTTAAGGGCTCAAACTGCAAAAAAGCCCATATACCAACTACGCCTTTCCCCGCGACTCCCCACAAACAACACCTGTTGCAATCAAATGCGCAATGCGTATGGGCTCGGGAACATTACTCCTTGTAGATGCCAATTGTATGATACTGCATGCATCATTCACATCGATCCCTGTGCACTGCATATATATCGGGTTTGAAACATCCTTTGTAACAACTTGTGTAATTTTACCTGCGCGCTTTATTATTTCAAACCGCTCATCAGGATTGGAAAGATTTTCAAGTGCAGACTTAATCTTTTCAAGATTAGGACATGCGCGCATAATCACGATTACAGGCAATCCTGTTTCCTCACATATACGTACAATATCCACCGGATTAAAACCGCCATACGTTACCCCATCCAGCATGATGACACGAATCTGGGGATAGTGTTTGGTCGAAGTGATCATCTCAATAATAGCATCAGTAGCATCCATTCCATCGCGCGTGATCTTAGAGCGCAGCACACCATCAAGCCACTCACCCCCACGAAATACCGCACCTATTATCATAATACTGTCACTGATAAGTGCAGAATCATCTATTCCAAGTATTCGGATCTCGGGTTTTATGTGGAATCTGGAGTTCACACTAACTTATTGTAATGTATTGTAAAAATAGTTAACTTGAAATTTAGCACGACATATCCAAAACGAGTGTCGTGTTAACCATACAATGTCGGTAGATGGGAGGGGGTAAAGCAGATGCGAAAAACGATGCGACCGCGCGCAAGAGCGCGGCACGTTCCTACACCATGAACATGAAACGAGAAAATCCTCGCTAACGCTCAAATTAACTCGGAGTATATCTTTATAAAATACATACACTACAAAACGATTTTTAAGCGGTGTCGTATTTATAGACATGAAAATTGCATGGTTGGGTTTGTGGGTTTGGTGGCAGTGGAATGCGCCGCCTGTGGGGCAGACTGATGCTCCGTTTTCTTTAGTTCAGATCAATTGCTGTGTCTTTCTCTTTAGCATCGGCACTTGACACTGGAAAGTTGGCACGATATATCCAAAACAAAATCAGACAAACATTGCTTCGGGGTGTGTTCCTGTTGATTGTTGCACGGATTTTGATACTTTTTCGATCGCATCAATAAAATCATACATATCCACTGATTCCTTGTCGGCACGTATAGCAAGCATGCCTGCTTCTGTTGCAATGGCTTTTATGTCTGCACCGCTTGAACCTTCAGTGAGCCTTGCCAATTTGCCAAAATCAATGTCATTGGAGATTGCCATATTCTCAATATGTATCCTGATGATATGTTCCCTGGCTTCGATATCCGGCATCGGGACCTCTACCACACGGTCAAATCGGCCCGGTCGCAGTATTGCAGGGTCAAGGGCATCCGGTCGGTTTGTTGCAGCAATAAGCCGTACTTCACCACGACTGTCGAACCCGTCCATCTCGGACAACAGTTGCATGAGGGTTCGCTGTACTTCGCGATCTGCTCCGCTTGTTTCGTTCAATCGTATAGTCGCTATTGCATCCAATTCATCAATAAATATTATACTTGGTGCCTTTTTCCTTGCCATCTCAAAAATATCGTGCACAAGTTTTGCACCATCACCTATGTATTTTTGGACAAGTTCCGAGCCAACCACCCTGATAAAAGTAGCATCCGTCCTGTTGGCAACAGCTTTTGCAAGCAGTGTTTTTCCAGAACCGGGCGGACCATATAAAAGAACACCTTTTGGCGGCGTAATACCTATGCGTTCAAATGTTTCCGGCTTTTTGAGAGGCAGTTCAACAGACTCCACAAGTTCCTGTATCTGTGCATCAAGTCCACCAATCCTGTTATAGTCTATATCAGGCGATTCAATAATCTCCATGGCACTAACCATTGGCTCTTCAGTTGATGGAATTATATCCACGACCGCAAGTGTGTGCTGGTTTAATGCCACCTTTGCACCAACCACAAGCGCATCATCTTCAATGTACTGTGATACATTTACCATAAACTGTGGACCTGTGGTACTTCTTACCAACACCTTGTCACTGTCAACCACATCCAGAATTGTTCCGACAATAAGAGGTGCCGCTTTTAACTTGTCGATCTCAGCCTGCATCCTGCGAAGTTCACGCTCATATTTTAGTTTCTGATTCTCCACAAAACGCTTTTCGGATCTGATCTGGTCACATTGTTCCCTTAAAAAAATATTTCTTGCTTCTAGCTGTTTCATTCGATCCAGCATATATTTAGAAAAATCTTTGTCACTATCAACTCCGACATGGTCATAACTTTTTGTACCCATACCGGTAATTTCATAGTTTTCACTTTCTACAGTATCACTATCAATCATGGATGCTCCGAATATTATTTAAGCACAAACGGTATATAGCCTTTTCGACGTGATTTCTATTAGACAGATATCAGTCTGGTTTAACTTTGTTGAACTCCTTCAATAATTTCCAAAGTCTCCAAGCAGATATGGTAAAAAAGGAATTCATTTTGCATAAATTTATAAGTGTTGATGCGATATGGAATGTGAAATATGCGGTGCAGAAATACATGGTAAATCGATTAAAGTTACCATTGACGGAAGTGAACTGGATGTGTGCGTTAAATGTTCCCAGCATGGAACTGTTTCCAACAAACGCATGCCTGTATCAAGAAAGGTAGCACCTGTTGCACGCATTCTTCCAACAAGACGTGCCCCAAGAAAATCATTTGAAACTTTAAGTGACGAACTTGTTGATGATTACGAAATGATTATTCGGGATGCACGTAGAGAACACGACTGGTCACAAGATCAACTGGCTGTAAAGATCAAGGAAAAAGCATCCCTTCTTAAAAAGATCGAGCGTGGTGACATTACACCGGAAGATCCAATTATCAAAAAACTTGAATATACACTTGATGTTAAACTCACTGAACGTACCAGAGAATCCGAATGGGGTGGTGAAAGCTTGAATAAAGGCACAACTCTTGGGGATATTGTGAAGATCCAACGAAAGTGAACTTTTTTACAAATTGCAATAATTACAGCAAAAAAGAAGCGATGAATATGGAGCAGGACAAAGATCGGGAGCAAGTATCTATCTCCCAGACATTGGCACTAACCATCGTGCCTGAACGTTGTTCCGGATGTCGTACATGCGAGATCGTCTGTGCTATCCACAACAATAAGGTTAACAATCCCAAAAAAGCACGCATAAGGGTACTTTCGCTATACCCTCACCCCGTCATCAAGATGCCGATCGTGTGCAAACAATGCAAGGACCCAAAATGCATGGAAAGTTGTCCTACCGATGCAATATACATTGAGAACGGAATTGTTAAAATCAACAACAGTGAATGCATGGGGTGTCATGCATGTGTTATCTCATGTCCATTTGGTGCGATCTATGTGCATGCCGACCTGGACGAGCCAATTAAATGTGAACTGTGCGGTGGCGACCCACAGTGTGTAAAAGCATGCCCAAAGAACGCTATTATTTATGTACCNCAACACACACTCGGACAGACNAATCGTTTGATCGACACACTGAAATATGCACACCTTAAGGANATGGAATACTTCGAGCNTGGTGTGAAAAAGAAACTTTCATATNCACAGATCGAGACCGGTGGACTTCGTAAAGATAAAACGAAACAANAGGNGAGTGATGCTGATGAGCAGTGATAGCATTGGCACTAGCATTGGTACTAGCATTAACATTGCGGACAGTGTAAGAATAAAGGGAGGATACCTTGGAAAGATCCTGCATATCGACCTTATGGCAGGTAACTCCTATGTTGAAGAATATGATGAGGATTTCGCACTCAAATACATCGGTGGCAGAGGATTTGGTGCAAAGATCGTTATGGATAATTTAAAAGAGGGCGTAAAACCTCTTGATCCTGAAAATATTATTGTGATTGCCCCCGGTGTCTTGACCGGATTATATCTCCCATCTTCGGGTAAGACCGCATTTGTGTCAATATCGCCATTGACAGGCATATATGCGGACAGTAACATGGGCGGTATGTTTGGTGTTGAGATCCGTCAAGCCGGATATGATGCGCTGGTTATACACGGACGTGCTAAAGAGTTTTCATATATCTGGATAGATGATGATGTAGTGGAAATTCGGGATGCTTCAAAGTACAAAGGTATGAAAAGCACCGAAACCGAACGCGAACTCAAGGATGATCTTTGTGATGAAGCGGTCAAGGTCGCAACGATCGGGATTGCCGGAGAGAATCTTGTCAAGTTCGCATGTGTGAATTCCGAGTGGAGTCGAAATGCAGGAAGAACAGGCATGGGTGCGATCTTTGGTTCGAAGAACGTAAAAGCCATTGCAGTCAGGGGTACGAAAGATCTTCCTGTGTATGATATGGACAAACTTGTTGAGTTAAGTGACAAGGCGTACAAGTCACTTCACGATCACCCGATGATGAAATTCTGGCAGGAAGAGGGACTGATGTCTGTCATCGATTATGCCAACACATTGGGTATCATCCCGACCCGCAACTTTAGCGATGCTCATTTTGAGGATGCCGACAAGATTAATGGTGAAGTTATGACTTCCAGATATAAGATCGGGGACAGTGCATGCTATTCATGTCCGATGGCTTGCGGCAATATCTGCCTTGTAAAGAGCGGAAAATATGCAGGAACCGTTACAGAGGGACCTGAGTACGAAAGCGCGGCAATGCTTGGTTCCAATGTTGGCATCAATAATTTTTCTGCAGTTTTACGCGGCAACTATCTTTGCGACGAACTTGGTATCGATACGATCACATCAGGTAGCATGGTTGCTACGGTTATTGAAGGGTATGAGCGTGGATTGCTCACACTTGATGATGTAGATGGAATTGCGCTAAGCTGGGGTGATGATTCATCTATAATGTTACTTTTGGAAAAGATCGCGAACAGGGACGGGATTGGCGATGTACTTGCCGAGGGTCCGTATGGTGTCATTAAGAAGTTCCCGCAATTAGCACCGATTATCTCCCATGTAAAGGGAATGGACCAGTCCGCATATGACGGAAGGGTCGGTGTTACTATGGCTCTTGCGTATGCAACAAGTGATATAGGGGCACATCATACCCGCGCATGGACGATCGCAAAGGAATTGGAAGTCGGTGCAGACTGGACATTGGAAGAGAAAATCGATCTTGTGATATATCATCAAACTGTCAGGCCTTTGTTCGACATGCTTGGTGTATGTCGCCTGCCATGGATAGAACTTGGTTTTGATGAGAATACGTATGCGGATTTCTATGCTGCTGCAACTGGTATTGAGTTTACACTTGATGACTTGCTTGAAAGGTCAAAAACATTGTATGACTTAACACGTGCCATCAATTTGCGACTAGGTGTCACAAGAGCAGACGATTATCCACCAGAGAGAACATTCAACGACCCGATAAAAACAGGACCTCATGCAGGTGAGCACATGGATCGGGACTTTTATGAACATATGCTTGATGTCTATTATGAACGACGGGGCTGGGACAATGAAGGCAGACCTTCTGAAGAGCAATTGCGTGAATGTGAGGTACTTTGACCTTTTAAAACATAGGTTAGGAATCGGTTAATTTTTTTAAATAAGGTATGATCATGACTCTGACAAACAAGAAGATAGGCTTTATAGGGGCTGGAAAGATGGGTGAGGCATTGATTCGCGGTATTATCAATGCAGGAGCTGTGGATAGAAGTAATATTTATGCAAGTGATGTCTATAAAGCTGGACTTGAGAGGCTGCACAGTGAACTTGGTATTAGCGTATCTGCTGACAATAAAGAGATTATTTCAAATTCCGATATTGTTATCCTTGCAGTGAAACCGCAAATACTTGGCACAATACTTGCAGGAATTAAAGATTCAGTCACACCGGACAAACTGGTGATTTCAATTGCTGCCGGTGTGCCGATTGCAGATATTGAGAGTAGGTTAAACCCGGGCACAAGAATTGTCAGGGTTATGCCAAATATTGCTGCAACAGTCGCAGAAGCTGCGTCTGCAATATGTCCTTGTGCAGCCGCTTCTATCGATGATTCCGAATCTGCACTTGCGATATTCAAGGCTGTTGGAAGTGCAATAGTGGTTCCTGAACATCTAATGGATGCTGTCACCGGACTTTCCGGCAGTGGACCTGCATTTATTTTCCCGGTCATCGAAGCTATGGCAGATGGCGGGGTTTATGAGGGACTTGATCGAAATAGTGCACTGACACTTGCTGCCCAGACAGTTCTTGGTGCTGCGAAGATGGTACTTGAGACTAAAAGCCATCCTGGGGAACTGAAGGATATGGTAACATCTCCTGCCGGTACGACCATACGTGCAATCAAAGAACTTGAGGAACACGGCATTCGTGCAGCATTTATGAACGCAGTTATCGCTTCATCAAATCGTTCAAAGGAACTTGGAAAATAATCTGATTTTTGTGGTAGGACAATAACTGAACTTATGGTTTGACCAAGCAAAAAGATTCATATAGTGTAAGGTCTTATTCTAATATTGTATATAAAGGGGGCCATCAACAATTGGTGGTGGAGGAAAAAATGAAATCTTTTGCAGTAGTTCGAGCAGATGACTCGGATAAAGTGAAAATCGCTTTACACGATTTAGAACAGTATGGACGCATGCGTTTTTCATGCCAGCCAAAACGTATAGAACCGAATTATGCCGATCATCTTTTGACAAGTGTTATGGGTGTTTCACTAAAAAACACTTGTAATTCGGCAGCATTGGTTGAACTGGAAAATCATGCAGGTGCAGCAATAAGCAGATTGAAAAAAATTCATCCGCCTGCGCATATAATGATTATCAGTCCAAGGCATGATGCATATGGTGAGTTAATGGATAATTCAGAACTATATCCTGATTTTGATAGAACATTCGAAAATTTAGAGAAAATAAAATATCTGATACAGAATGAACTATAGTCAGAACGTATTGGTGATGTATTGAAATCTCAGCATCAAATCCCCTCCTATATAATATAGTTTTGGCTTTGAAGTTTAGTTTATCTCTCCAGTAATCCTTTTCAGTTTAACCATATAGGAATAAAGGCTTTCTACATCCTTTATCTCTCTTTTAACAAGCGAACTGATACGTTTCCGTATGGCAAGATCTGGCATTATTCCAATATTTTGAAGGTATATTGTAATCTTGTCTGCCAGAATATCCCCCCTGCGATCCCAATCGGTCATTATAATGATATTCGTTGTATCTTGTGCCAACTTTTCTGCAAAATAGATCAGCGGCTGACGAGTAGAAGTTTCAATACGCCCCTTTATACCGAGTTTTTCCAGTGATAAAACATCACGCTTGCCTTCCACTATTATGACAGCTCCGGCTTCCGATCGTTCGATGATCTCATCGAAGATCCCGTCTAACAGTTCAAGACGTTTGCGGTATACTGAAATATTAACCAAAGTTACCTACCTTATCCAATTATATTTCGAAAATATGATCAATCGTTTAATTTTGATAGGAGTATAGATACCACATCATTGTAATCAATACCTCTGATGATTACGGATTTTTTGCCGCTTTTGGCACCACTTGTTATGTCAATATCAGAGATTCTGACACCAAAAAGGCTTGATAAATTATCGATCAGTTGTTCATTCGCTTTCCCTTTCTGTGCGCTTTGGGTAAGTTTTACTTCAATGCGTTTTCTCCAATCGTTATAGCCACTTGGGACACACATCGATCTTGTGCCTGGATTTACTTCAAGAGATATCATGACCCCGTCCTTTGATTCTTTCACAGCATCCTTTATTGGCATATTTGTAAATCGATGTAAGTTGTATAAATCAATAACGTAAATAGAATACAGTATGCACTGTTCAAATCTTTGATACGTGTAAAACAATAGCGATTATAGTGATAATGCTGTAACCTGACGCACTAACTCCGGTGTATCATCCTATTGGTAATCACC
>DQIO01000305.1 GCA_020793555.1 Methanosarcinaceae archaeon
AATAAAGCAGTGTCAGATTATATATTGGCGACATTATATTGTTGACGTGACACTACACAATTCTATAAATTATGTGCTATAAAATCACAACATACAATATTGTTATATAACATACGAACAAACTCAATATGCAAATGCGTTGGCATTTGTAACAGTTTATTGAGGTGTAACAAAATGAGTTTGGAAACGATTCTTAAAAACACATTTAAAGGGGAAACAACCGAGGTCGGTTGGTATCTTGCAATGTCAAAACTTGCAGAGAGAGAAGGACGTTCCGATGTGGCAATATATCTTCGCCAGATCGCAATGGATGAGGCATGGCATGCTGCAGAAGTTGCCGAGATAATCGGGGCCATCAAAAGCGATACAAAATCAAACCTTGAGATGATGCTTGAGGGCGAGACTATGGCTGAAGTTGAGAAAGCAGAGGCTGCTGATCTTGCAAGAAAAGAAGGCAACACAGAAGCTGCACTGTTCTTTGACAGGGCATCTCTTGATGAGGCACGCCACAAGGCAGGTATTAAAGGAATACTTGACCGGATGTAGTAATAGATCACAATTAGATCACAATTAACTTATCATTAAATGGAACAAGGAGTGAATATATTTGACAAAAGATTTACCTGAAAAGGCAGCGATTCTTCAGCGAGATAAGGAAACATACGGCATTGCACCTCAGATTCCTGGTGGTATCGTATCACCAGACACGCTTCGTAAGATTGCAGATGTCGCAGAAAAATACAATGCTGCTGCAATTAAATTAACATCAGCACAGCGAATGGCTATTGTTGGACTCAAGGAAGAGGATCTGGACAATGTGTGGGCAGACCTTGACATAAAACCTGCAGCAGCAATCGGTCTGTGTGTAAGGAGTGTGAAGATATGCCCGGGTACAACTTTCTGCAAACGTGGTCAGCAGGACGCTGTTGGGCTTGGATTAAAACTTGATGAGATATACCATGGCATGGAACTGCCGTCAAAACTCAAGATGGGAGTATCCGGTTGTATGAACTCGTGTTCAGAACCTGCTATCAAGGACATTGGTATCATGGGTACTCCAAAAGGGTATAAATTGATGGTGGGCGGCACCGCTGGACTTAAACCAAGACTTGCAGATATTGTTGCTGAAGAACTTTCAGAGGACGAGATACTGGACGTTGTGGACAGGATCATCAGCTATTATAAGACCCACACCAAGAAACAGCGCCTTGGTAAAATGATCGATGAGATCGGTCTTGACAAGTTCAAAGAAGAAGTTGGATTGTAAATCAAATATACGTTTTTGGTATATAATCAAGAACCTATCATTTGATACTAATATTTTTACACTTTGATCTTTCAACAACTGTAATTTAACCACGGAAGACACAGGGAAACACAGATTATGTGTCGGATTTTACTCTCTATGCCCTCCGTGGTTTATTGCTTTATCACTTGCTGGAATTTGCATTTTATTTCAAATTAACGACATATGAGATGTTAGAAAAAATTGATATTGACAATATCAAGTTCATTACATTGAGGAGACGCGGTAAGAAGTTGATCGAGAATGCAAATAATATTCCTGATGATGACTGGATTAAAGTGGACCTGAAAAAAGAGAATCGTAAATTCAATAAGTTCAAGATGCATGAAAACGAGATCATACTGCCACGAACTAATTTTAAGGTCGTCAGGTAATTTTTAAAGAGCATGGTCGGCAACTAACTACGTTCCTGATTATAAATAATTTCGAGATCAAGCTTAAAACCCTTATTTTACAGTATGCAAATCGCTGGCTAATCAAAAACAAATTTTCTGAGCTTGTTCATTTTTTCAATTTCAACACTTTGAGTTCTCCGTTTATGATACGAATATATTGTGATGTTGTTATGACTATTGTGGCCAATACACTTTACAGGTTGCTTGCCGATAACCTGATGATATTTTAAGGATTATACTCCAAAAACTATCTTTTCCGATTTCATCAACTGTAGATTTAATGGAGAAGTGGTTGGCGATGAGATAATGATCAAAATGAAGAAGAAAGCAACAACGCCCGTTTTCAAATCCAATAAGATTTTTCAGAAATCGTATCTCATACCATGGTTAAGCAACAAGATACTTTGATTTAAGTGGGTATCATGACCATGGTTTAATTATATGGCATAAATAATTGATGAAAAACGGTGTTAAAAAATACACAACATATATATAAGTTAGATACCAAGATAATTCGCCTTGCAGAGAATCATTAATATAGATTCTACTTATTAATTTGATGAAATTTATTAAAAAATTTCAAATTGAGGAGGAAAATATTCAATGGCTGAGTTTAGTTATTATTCGGGAATACCTACATTTTATATGATGATAGGGATTGCAATGGTTGCAATTCTAATATTTTTATTAGGAATGTATCTGAATATGCAAAAATGGGGTGGCGGAAGTGCATCTCATTTCTTGAAAACCTTTATAAAATCTATTAACCATGAAAAATTGGGACACCATAAAAGGCAAAGCCTTTTAAGCACAATAATACTGGATATCTTATTACAGCGCAGAATACTCAGACGCAGCCCGTTTAGATGGGTAATGCACATGATGATATTTGTAGGATGGATCGGTATGTTCATTCTTTCAATGGTTTTTGCAGTATTTGAAATGCTGCATGCAATTAATATCGGACATTTCGATCTGGTAGTTATAAGAAATAGCCTTGATTTTAGTAATGAAGTGCTTGGATACATGCTGTTGATAGGACTTATCATTGCAATTGCAAGACGCCTGGTAATTCCAGATGTTGTCAAACGTACTCAAATATTTGACTGGGTACTTGTTCTGGGTACACTGTTCATCACAGTAACAGGCTTTATGGCAGAAGGTTTCAGACCCGATGCCATAACAGGTGCGTGGACTTTTCTGGGCGACAATGTAGCATTAGCCGAAACTTTTGCACTGTTCCATGTGGCAATTTCACTGTTGTTTTGTATTGCGTATATTCCGTACAGCAAGTATATGCATATGTTAGCAGCACCAATGGTCATTCTTGTTAATGGCGGAGGAGAGTAACATGGCAGATGAAGAAAAACCCAGACCTGTAATTCCAAAAGGAGAGCCATTCATCAAGACTGATGTAATTAGTCCTACTTTTATGATGCAGTACGATGCATGCACCAGATGTGGGGAATGTGATAAATGGTGTCCTGTTCTGGATGCAAAAGACGGAGACCGGAAATATTCCCCGATGGACAAGATCAGTCGGTTCAGGTCATTTATGGGACAGAGTTATGGCTTAAAAGCAAAATTATTCGGACCGAAAAAGCTCGATGAAGATGATATCCAGGATTTTACAGATGCCTTTTTCCATTGCAGTACCTGTGGAGTTTGCGCTTCGGTCTGTCCAGCCGGTATAAATACTGTTGATATGTATGAGGCTACCAGACAGCAACTTGTGATGAGAGGCAACGGTCCCTATGGAAAGACTGTCATGTTCCCCAAGCTTATTGGTGAGTATCGTAATCCGTATATGAAAGACCAGAAACAAAGACTGGATTGGATACCTGATGATGTTGAGATAGCCGAAGAGGCAGACGTGGCTTATTTTGCAGGATGTACTGCAGGATTTAACCAGCAGGTACTGGGAGTCGCTACAGCCAGAGTCTTAAATCACCTGAATGTTCCATTTATATATCTTGGAGAAGAGGAAACGTGCTGTTCATCTGCTCTTATAAGAACAGGCCAGCCTCATAAAGGTGATATCCCTTATATAAACGCCAAACATAATGTGGAAGCACTGGAGGCAAGGGGAGTCAAGAAGGTGATGTTCGCTTGTGCGGGTTGCTACAGGGTTGCAACTATAGACTGGCCGAAACTACTGGGTAGAAAACCCAACTTTGAAGTAGTACATGTCGCCGATCTACTTGCAGACCTTATCCAGCAGGGTAAGATCGAATGGAAGAAATCCTTTGATAATAAGATAATTACGTATCACGACCCGTGCCATCTTGGACGGCATTGTGGTGTGTATGAAACACCAAGAATAGTATTAGATAACCTGCCAGGCCTTAAATTTGTGGAAATGGACAGGATCAAGGAACTTCAGCGGTGCTGTGGAGCAGGCGGCGGCGTAAAGGCCGGAATAGCTGATGTAGCGCTTGACATCGCATCTGAGCGTATAAGGGACGCACAGGCTGTTAATGCAGATATCCTGTCATCATGCTGTCCGTTCTGTCGCCGGAATATTGGTGATGGAAGGGATAATGTATATGACCAGATTGGTGCTACCGATTACGATCTGAGAGATAATCCTGAAAATAAGATGCAGGTGGAAGACATGATCGTGCTTGTAGCTGAACTTATGGGTCTGTCTACGAAGATCAAATCCCAGGAAGAAGCAGATAAAGCAGCAGGAGTTGAGCCAGAAGCGCCTAAACACCTGATAGATCTATAATCTGGAATTGGCGCATGTCATGCGCCATATCCTTTTTTTTATCGTTTTGCACACTTTCTGCAAAAAATACGGTGTTTTTTATTTTTTTGCAGCATATTAAGTATAACTTTGTGTAATAATGTTAATCCGACCGATGGTTGGGATTTTCTTGATCAATTGTAGTTTTCGATATATTTGTATCGCTTCTTCAAGTGTCAAATTCTTACTTGGCTTGATGAAAAAAAATCCTTCTCGACCTATAACTGCTTTACTTTCAAGCTGTTTGAGTGCATCTTCTTCACTAAGCTCATTAAGCCGAGTTTGAAATAATATTCGATATTCACAAATTCATTATTAATTCCAAACTTCTTAGGAAACGTCCGATCATTGTCAATCGATCGTTGAATCTCTTTAGCCCCTTGCAACTTCCTCAATACATTTCTATTTATGTTTACCAAATACGCGATGAAAAACGAGCTTTTGATATTGATATCGATCCTACACTGTAAAGATAGTTCCATTAGGAAAGGAGATATTATTGTTAGGAGTGATGGAATATGTTCTTAGTTTTATTTGCATGTTTTTGAACATAAACAAACTAAGAACATTTGTATTAGTTGTAACTGTAAAACTTGGGTATAATAATTTAAATATAATAGATACTAAGACTATGCGAACCGAATGCGGCAGTCCATATTAGACTTTCGTAAGTGATAATTGAGATTTTCAGTTCGCTGGTAATTGGAGGTAAATAAGTATGGATTATTATTCTGGAATTTCATTTGGTGCAATGATTATGATAGCGTTTATTGCTATTGCAGTATTTTTATACGGAATGTTTTTGAACATAAAAAAATGGAGTCTTGGTTCGACAGGATACGGGCTTGAACCCTCGAACGGCAGTATCGGTGTTTTTTTAAAAACACTTCTAGCTGCTATTAAAGAAGAAAGTCCTAAAAAAGGTCATAAGCAGTCGCTTTTAACTACCTTGGTACTTGATATTCTCCTGCAGAGGCGGATCCTGCGGAGAAACCCGCTTCGCTGGTTCATGCACATCACGATCTTTGTCGGATGGATGGCGCTGTTCATATTTTCGCTTATTATGTTCCTGTTCGAGGTCATAGAACTAATTGGAATAGAACTTCCTCTTGCACTTCACCCAGAGGTTCTCAGGGACACGATGGCAGTACCAAATGATATATTTAGCTACATTCTTCTCGTAGGAATAATCATTGCAATTATAAGAAGATTGTTTATATCAGATGTCAGGGAAAACACGATCGCATACGATTCTGTTTTTCTTGCCGGACTCACTATAATCACAGTTTCCGGATTTGTCTCAGACTGGATTCGTATCGGTTTATTTGTTGATTATGGAATCCCGGAAGTTGCATCACCCCCGGCCGCATTTTTCCATGTGATTATCTCACTCTTATTCTGTATTGCATATATCCCTTACAGTAAGTATATGCACATGATTGCAGCGCCGCTCGTACTTATTGCAAATAAGGGAGGGGAATAAAATGGCAAAAATAACACCCTCCATTAATACAAATAACCTAACAGCAGTACAGATCATGGAAATTGATGCATGTACCCGTTGTGGTGAATGTGTAGACTGGTGTCCTACATACGATGCAAAGGATAAATCTCCCGGGCTTGCACCGCGAGATAAGATTAAAAGATGGAAAAGTTTCATGGACCGCTCATATGGACTCAGGGCAAAACTTTTTGGTCCAAAACCAGTTAATGATGACGAAATGCAGGAATTCAGTGACGACCTTTACCACTGTACAACATGTGGTGTGTGCGGTACTGTCTGCGAAGTAGGTATCAACACCGTCGAACTGTGGGAATCCATACGCGCAAATCTTGTGAAACGCGGAAACGGACCCTATGGCAAGCAGAACATGTTTCCAAAACTCATCAAGGAATATCGCAATCCATACATGAAAGACCAGAAGGACCGTCTTCTGTGGATACCTGATGATATCGAGATCGCCGAAAAGGCAGATGTGCTTTATTTCGCAGGCTGCACTGCAGGATTCAACCAGCAGGTATTGGGAGTATGTACAGCCAGGGTCATGAACAAACTTAACGTACCTTTTATGCTGTTAGGTGAAGAAGAATGGTGCTGTTGCTCTGCAATTATCAGAACGGGACAGCCCCATATAGACGATGTTCCCAAGGTGTCAGCCATCCATAACGTAGAGGCAATCGAAGCAGCCGGAGTCAAGACAGTAATGTTTGCATGTGCCGGTTGTTACAGGGTTGCAACAATAGACTGGCCACGGCTTATAGGTAGAAAGCCCAGATTTAAAATTGTGCATATTGCCGATATACTTGCTGATCATATCAAGCATGGAAAGATCAAATGGGAAAAATCCCTGAATAATCAGATTATTACCTACCACGACCCGTGCCATCTGGGAAGGCATTGTGGTGTATATGAGACACCCCGGATAGTGCTGGAAAACCTGCCCGGTGCAAGATTCGTGGAGATGGATCGAATCCGTGCTGAACAGCGGTGCTGCGGAGCAGGTGGGGGCGTAAAGGCTGGTATACCTGATCTGGCAGTAGGAATTTCATCAACACGGATCAATGATGCACAAGCTGTTAATGCGGATATTATGTCGTCAACATGCCCGTTCTGCCGCCGCAACCTCGGTGACGGAAGAGATAATGTATATGGTGTAACAGGCACAGACTTCGACCTTAGGGACAATCCGGATAACGAAATGCAGGTAGAAGACATGATCGTGCTTGTAGCTGAACTCATGGGCTTATCTACTAAGATAAAATCACAGATGGAAGAAGAATAAGCATTTTATGTTTAGCGCGGTGTATGCGCCAAACCCTCTTTTTTTGTTTATTTTTAGTTTGTAATCCTACGGACAATCTTAAATGCAGAATTACTGTTTTTTAGTCATGCTACTTTCCTATGAACTTCTTGGCAAATCTTTCGTATATTTAGCAGTAGCTGTTTTTTTGATAACTGCGATGGTATTGCTGCTTGGTGCCTACAGTTTCAGGAAACACAAGATCATATTTCCAAATTTCATCCTGTTTATACTATATCTCTTTTACTCGCCTGCAAAATGGATATGCAGGGTATTTTTCATAAAAGAAGAAATTGTGGATGAGATACTGATCGAAATCAGAAATGCTGTGATGCTTGATAAGTTTAAAAAGACAAAAGAGAGGCGCGCTGTTATCCTACCACAATGCATGAGAAGTCCAAAATGCAGGGCTCGGTGTGATCCCATACTGGGTTATGAATGCACCAGATGTGGAATGTGTGATATTGCACGCATCGTCGAAGCTGCGGACAAGTATAATTTCAAAGTGTTTGTTGTGCCAGGTGACAGTTTTGTCCGCAAGATCCTTAAGTCGTATAATCCCGGTGCGTGTCTTGGTGTGGCATGTTATGTAGAACTAACCGAGTCGATGCAGGCAGTTTCAAAATACATGCCGGTTCAAGGAGTCTGCTTGATGAAAGATGGGTGCTACGATACAAAAGTGGATGTGTCCGAAGTGATAAGCAAAATGGAGATCTGCGATGTATGACTTAATAGGGATTGCATTGGTTACTATTGTTGTTGTGTCCGTTTTCCTTGTAATTTTAGCCTTGTTTATGAGCCGTGCCAGCCTTAACAGGAATGTAAGGCTTGCCGGTTTTTTTGCAAACATACTTGATTTTTTTTATCTGCCAATCAAATCTATCTTTTACAAGTATTCCGAAACCGAAAAATTAGAACGCTGGATGGTGTCTTTAAAAAATATGGCACACAGGTCAGGTTTTGAAAAAACGAAACATCGTTTGCTGCTTGCACCGCATTGCATGCGTGCACTTGATTGTCCGGCTGCATCCACAAAGTATGGGATTGAATGCATCTCATGTGGCAAGTGCATCTTTACAAAGATAAAAGCAGATGCAGAGCGGTTTAACTACACTTTCTATATTGTCGCTGGTTCATCATATATCCGCCATATCATAAAAAAAGAATCGGCTGATGGCGCACTTCTGTTGGCATGCAACTATGAACTCAACAAGGTTATGCGTTCTTTGAAACGTAAGAATATTGTGACGTATGGAGTCCCTCTTTTGAATGACGGTTGCTACGCTACTGAGATCGATTACGATAACATGATAAAAGTGATGGAAGAATTTAGCGAGTGAGGGGAGTAAGCTCCCTTCTGTTCGTGCAAAATTATCCATATTTGTTATGAATACAGCTCAAAAGAGCATTTGCATTGACGGCATTCGGCTAAGCGTACCTTTTTTCAGACGCGGTCTAAACGCCCGTTCTCGCCTTACTTGACTTGCACCCACGAAGTTTCGCCGTTCCATCCACGTTCCATGCGACCTCAGCCTTGCGGCATCATTGCATTAACATGGGGTGGTATCGTTTCTGTGCCAGCATGTGACCGTGACATAGTCAGGGGTACATGAGTTGTAAACAACTGCCCGAGCTCTCGCCCGACGCCCTTTACAGGCGCTCGTGTGTTTAGATGGTGGGGAGACTTTCCTCAGATCATAAGACCCGGTGGCCGTCCTTCCTCTCTCGCATTGGGTTTGTATAGTGTGGTTTGAATATAAAAGTGTTGGATAACTTGCCATAGCGTCAAGATTGGCTTGGATTTCATCTATAAACCTCAACAAACTGCGTCCGCACTCTTTTCCACCCCTAAAATAGACTGAAGAGTAGAGATCAATTCTATGGATTGATTTGCTGATTCCATAACTTCAATTAACCGGAACTTGATAGACATAGGTTTTTGGTAAAATCGTTATGATCGGATAGCGGAAGCTTTGTGAAAACGTGTGGGAAAATGAGTATTTATAATGTTTATTTGGGAATGCAGGCACTATCTCAAAAACCAGTTATTTAAATAGAGGATTTATCAAAATCGATAATTACATAGATACGGATTTCACAGATTTACACGGATTTAAGCTTGTTCGGAATCGACATCAGAAGAGTCTATTTGGTTTGTGTTGCAAAGTGTTTGATATTTGATAAACATCAAATCCGCTGTAAATCCGTGTCTGAAAAATAACTGGATTTTAGAACTGTGCCGGGAATGCATGGATTAGACAGTTGGTTTTTTTCGTTATTTTGCATAATATGGAGATTTTAGAGTATTGTGTGACTGTATGAAATTATGCACACTCGGAAGTACGGGTTATAATAAAGTACTTATTGTTTTAAATGGTTTTATTAAAGAGTGACAAAACTAAAACCTGTTAATTTTCAGCCGTTTGAAATTTAGGGGGCTTGGCCCAGATCGCAACACACCTGTTAATATGGGATGTGAAAAAGGAAATTGAGACAAAGAACCTGCAACTCCAACAAGAGATTGCCGAGCGCAAGAAGGCAGGGGCAGAACTCAAAAACCTTGAGCACATGGTCAAAGCTTTTACGGGACGGGAGATCCGGATGATTGAACTCAAGAAGCAGATTGCAAAGATTGAAAAGGATGTCTAACTCAAAAAAAAAGTGGTGGGTAAAACTATATGACATTGAAGGATTCAAATCAAGATAAGGATAAAAAGTCGCTCAAAAAACACACACACGAAATCGAGTTGAATGAAAAATATCTATCACTTATCTGTGATACATTTTCTGATGCGATATTCCTTCTGGCCGTTGAACCCGATGATTGTTTTCGCTTTGTGTTTGTGAACCAGGCATTTTTAGCTGTCACAGGGTTGACCGGGGAGCAGGTTGTTGGTAAAAGGATTGAACAGGTGTTACCAGAAACGGCTCATGCGCTTGTAATTGGTAAGTATAAGGAAGCGATAAGTAAAAATAAGACCGTTTTCTGGGAGGAAAATTCCACCTACTCCACAGGCGAACGTGTGGGTGTTGTGACAGTGACACCAGCCCAGACTGCTGAGGAAGTGTATACTCATCTTGTTGGTACTGTGCATGACCTTACCGAGCGCAAGCAGGCAGATGAGGTGCTTAAGGAAAGCGAAGAAAGGTATAGAACCATTTTTGAAACTACTGGTACCGCAATGCTAATTGGCGAGGAGGACACGACAATATCCGTAATAAACGCAGAATTTGAAAAAATCTGTCTCTATTCCAAAGAGGAAATAGAAGGCAAGAAAAGCTGGATAGAATTCATCGTGAAAGCAGATCAGGAGAAAATAAAAGATAGTCACCGCTTGCGAATGATTGACCCAAATGTTGCTCCCCCGTACTATGAAATCCAGTTTATTGACAAACAGGATAATATTAAGGATGGCTTCATTACCGTAAACTTGATTCCCGGGACAAAAAAAACCGTTGCATCTCTTATCGACATCACCGAGCGCAAGAAGACGGAGGAAGCGCTGCGAGAGAGTGAAAAAAGATTCAGGACAATTTTCGATTCGATCAACGACGCTGTTTTCATCCACGACATGGAAACCGGAGTCATACACGACGTTAACAGCACAATGTGCAAGATGTACGGATATTCCCGGGAAGAAGTCGGCCAACTCGACATCGAAGCCCTGAGTTCAGGCGAAGTACCGTACACCCAGCAGGATGCTCTTGAATGGAATAAGAAAGCAGCAATGGGCGAAGCTCAGGTTTTCGAATGGATGGCTAAGCACAAATCCGGACATCTATTCTGGGTGGAAATAAGTATGAAAAAGGCTGTCATTAGTCTACAGGAACGTCTTTTGGTGGTTGTGCGTGACATCACTGAGCGCAAGCAGGCGGAGGAAGAACTCCAAGAAAGAATAAACGAGCTTGAAACTTTTTATCGTACTACCCTGGGCCGAGAGGAACGTGTTATTGAGCTAAAGCAAGAAGTGAACGAACTGTTAGAAAAACTTGGTGAAAACAATAAATATAGAGATTATAGCAAAGAATAGGGGTTGAATAGGGGGAAAAGATCATGTTTCAAAAGATAAAATTCTATGATGGGCAAGAACCGGAAGGATGGCAGCCATTCCTGAAGGAACTAAGTAAAGATAATGCTAAAGGCATTCTCTTGTTTGTTGGAGAAGAAACGCCTTTTGATTACAAAAAGCTACAACCACTACTAAAAACGATGGATATTGAAGTATGGGGAGGCATTTTCCCTGAAGTGATCTATAACGGTTCGCTGTATAAACAGGGAGTGGTGGGTTGCGCCTTTAAGTCCCCGGTTTCAATTGAAGTGGTAAAAGACCTGGGCAAATTCAAAGGTAATTTCCCTAAAGATTTTGTTTCAAAAAATACCCGGACCCTCCTGATCTTTACCAGTGCATATGCAGATAATATTCCGCTGCTTATAGAAACTTTATACGAAAAATATTTTAAGGAAATGACGTTTATCGGTGGTAGTGCCGGCAGTATTGTAAATGTTGACCAGCCATCTTTGTTTACCAGTGATGACATCTTCAAGGGAGGGGCTATTATCGCTGCTGCTGAAGACTTCATGTCAGTGGGAATAAACCATGGTTGTCAGCCAATTTCCGAGCCTGCTATTGCCAGCAGTGTGGATAAAAATATTTTAAGATCAATTAACTGGGAACCGGCCCTTAAATATTACAAAAGGATTATTGAGCAAGATGCCGGTATCAAGTTAACTGCTGATAGTTTCCTTGATGTGGCTAAATCGTATCCTCTTGGAATACTGAAATATGATACTGAGATAATTCTGCGCGTTCCTTTAAGTGTTGGTGAAGAAAACAGCCTTTTATTTGCCAGTGAAATGCCTGAAAATTCTGTGTTGGTTGTTACGAAAGCGTACCATGATAAATTAATAGCAGCCGCGGGAACAGCTACCGAACAAGCCAAAATTGCTTTTGAAAGCAAAAAGAACACATCCCCTGGCAAAGCCCTGATTGTAGACTGTCTTGCCAGAGCCTTATTTTTAGAAGACAGAATTAATGACGAGTTACAGAACATTGCAAACAAAGCAGGAAATGATGTATTTCTATTTGGATTGTTAAGTTTAGGCGAAATTGCTTCAACCGGGGATACATATATTGAACTGTATAATAAGACCATAGTTGTCGGTATGGGAGAATAAATTATGGACAAACCAGTGAGATCTTCTTTTCAATACCTCAGTATCTCTTATGAGTGTGCGCTTGCCATTGGTAACAGTTTGAACCTGTCAGAAATGCTTCAGGAAGTCATTCACACGGTGGTGCATAAAACGAATGCTCATCGCGGTATTATCTGGGTCAAAAATGGAGCGCAAGAACTCCAACCTGTGGCAAATGCCGGAATAAATATAGAAGATGTGCTGGCACAAGGCGAAATAAAGGATCTTCGGGATGTTTTAAATCAAATACTAAAAAAACAGCAATTTGTGCTTAGATATGAAGATGACACAGATTTTTTGCAGTATTGTCCTGCCCTGACAGGAAAAGAAGAATCCGTGTTGATTGTGCCTATAACCAATGTGGCGATTCTTTATTTGGTCTATGCCGGCAGGGAAATAGCAGATGAACCTTTAGCAAATCTGCTTGCCAGTCTTTCGAAAAAGTTAAGTGTTGCTATAGAAGCTTGTACGGCTCATGAGAATGTCATTAAGGAAATACAGGTGAGGGAAAAAGCAGAAAATAAACTGACGAAGAAGACAGAGCAACTGGTCTCCAGCCAGAAGGAACTTCAAGGGCTTTATGGAGAATCAGAACAAGCCAGAAAGTCACTGCTGAGCATCTTAGAAGATGTTACGCAAAAAGAGGAGGCGTTGAAGGAAACTACCGAACTCTTGCAGAGTGTCATGGATAATGCTACTGATGAAGCCATCATAACAACTGACCAGATGGGGACTATTCTCATTTGGAACGAGGGTGCCAAAAGACTTCTGGGTTATGAACCTGAAGAGGTGGAGGGCAGGGAAAATATTCGAATATTCCATACCAAAGAGTATCTGAAGTCCGGAATATTGGATGTGAATTTCAAGAATATGATAGCTACGGGAAAGCCACAGACTCTAGAACTCGATTATATCACCAAAGACGGCAAAACAATCCCTACCCAAACGATTGTGAGCCCACGTTTTGATGACGATGGCAACTTCAAAGGTATGGTAGGTATGGCGCGTGATATCACAGAGCGCAAGCAGGCAGAAGAAGCACTGAAAAAAAGCGAGGAAAAATTCCGCAGTTTATTTGAATACGGTTTAATGGGGGTTGCCATCACATCATCTGAAATGGGATGGATTGAGGTAAACGATCATCTGTGCGAACTTCTTGGCTACACAAGAGATGAAATGGTTACAAAGACATGGTGCGAGATGACACATCCTGAAGACCTTGTACATGATGTGGAGCAATTCAACCGGCTTGTTGGCGGAGAGATTGATAATTACTCCATGGAGAAGCGTTTCATTCGCAAAGACGGGAAGGTCATAGATTCCATAATGTCAGTATCCAGCATACGCCACCCTGATGGGTCTGTAGATTACATGGTTGCTTTTATACAGGACATCTCCAATCGCAAAAAAGCAGAGGAAAATCTAAGAGCTTCTGAGGAGAAGTATTCAACTCTGGTTGAAAAAGGAAATGATGGCATCATTATTTTACAAGATGGTCTTCTCAAATTTGCAAATTTAATAATGTGTGAAATGACAGGTTATGCGAAAGACGAAATAATTGGAAAATCGTTTTTAGATTTTGTAGTTCCGGAACATAGGAAAATTGTATGGGAAAGATACGAAAAAAGATTAAGGGGGCATAGCATCCCTAATAGATATGTGGTAGAGATCATCCCAAAAGATATGGGAAATATATCGGTTGAGATAAATGCCACACAAATTGAATATGAAGGCAAACCTGCTGATATGGCAATCATCAGGGACATCACCGCGCGTGTGAAAGTCAGATTGGAGTTACAGGAAAGCCAGAAGAACATAACCGACCTTATCGAGAATTCTCCGGACGGCATTATCATTGCCAATGCTGAAGGAAAACATATATTTGCCAACAATATGATGTGCGAGATGTTGGGCTATGGGTATGAAGAATTAATGGAAATAACCATCAAGGAAATGACACCACCCGAGGACTTGGGGAAGTACAAAAAAATGAATGATGCGCGGGTGTGCGGCGAGGAGGTTCCTAACCTGTATGAAAGGTCCATTATTAAAAAAGACGGAAGTATAATACCCGTGGAACTGAGGACTGCGACCACAGTATGGGCTGGGGAAAAATGCGCCCTCGCTTTTATTACAGATATAACAGAGCGCAAGAAAGTTGAAACTGCATTCAAAGAAAGTGAACAAAGGTTGCTTAGGGCACAGGAAGTCGCACATGTAGGGGATTGGGAATTTGATGTTAAGACTGGTGTAAGTGTATGGTCTGATGAGATCTACAGTATATACGGTTTTGACCCTGCAGATGAAATTGAATCGGAAATTATGATTGCAGGGATGCATCCGGATGACCTTGATTACATTAATGAGAAGTTCGCAGGTTGGGTTAAGAGTGGAGAGGGAGAACCATTTGAATATCGGATTGTACGTCCTGATGGATCCATACGGCACGTATATTCACCTGCCGAAGTTGTACGTGACAGTAATGGCAATGTTGTCAAGGTATATGGGACTGCACTTGATATTACTGACCAGAAGGATGCCAAAGAATCGCTTAAAACATACGCAGAGGAACTTGCAAGATCAAATGAAGAACTCAAATCTCTTGATAAGATGAAAAATGAATTCTTATCGAATGTAAGCCATGAACTCAAAACACCTCTCATTTCAATTAAAGGTTTCAGCGAAATCGTGCAGGATGAGTTGTATGGTCCGATAAACGATCAACAGAAAAAAGCAATGAGTACAATTATTCGCAATTCTGAACGGCTGAGTAGACTGATTAATTCAATTTTATACCTGACTATTAAAAAATCCGGGAAAGACACATATGCGATACATCCGATTGACATAACTGAGATTATAGGCAATGCACTTATTGACATATCTCCGCAAGCCAATAGTAAGGAATTGACTATTGAAAATAATACTCTCTCTGATCTGCCTTTAATAAAAGGAGATATGGATAAATTGACTCAGGTTTTTATAAATCTGTTTGAAAATGCGACCAAGTTCACCCCAAATGATGGTAAAATCACAGTGGCGGCATTTGAGGATAACGAGAATATTCACATTACAGTGAGCGACACCGGAATCGGCATTTCAAATGAGGTTATTTCCAATCTGTTTGATAAATTCTATCAGGTCGATGCCTCAACTACGCGAAAGTATGGGGGAACCGGAATTGGTCTGTATATCAGTAAACTCATTGTTGAGGTGCACAAAGGCAAGATATGGGCTGAAAGTGAAGAAGGGAGTGGGACAACGTTCCATGTGCTATTACCAAAGTGAGGAAATGTTTCTATTGTCTTGTCAACCATAGAATGTTGTTAAATGGAAAAGGTCAAGATATATGTGAAAAACGGGCGACTACACGTGTGCAGCACGTTCTTACAGTATGAACATGAAACGAGAAAATCCTCGCTGATGCTTATATATTTACTCGGAGTAACACTGTTCTAAAATATAGTTATTCCAGTATATATTGAACAAAAACTTCACCGCAGAGTACGCTGAGTACACAGAGGATCTTACATTGGCAACTCTGCGCCCTCAGCGTACTCTGCGGTTGAATTCTTATAATACGATGAGTTTGTTTATTCGGTAAAGGATGTGGTCTCAACATATGAGATTTTCATAGATGGTTGGGCCATGAACGAAAGTGGTTTGTCTGGAATTTGGTATTGGAAGCATTGTATTACACTAATATTATACTTTTCAAGTGAAAATTGTGCTCAACTAATATGTATGCTTCGATGTGTATCGATTTACAAGAATAAGTTCGCTAACATAAGCGTTGATTTGTGCTGAATTATGTCAGATATCACGTCAAACAGAAAATTAAAAAGATACTGTATGTTAAATTTGTGTAAGTGAGGGCATTTTCCGAAAATCTCACGTATTAACTGCAATTGGTTTTTAGATGATTCCCAATAGGTAAAGAGCT
>DQIO01000035.1 GCA_020793555.1 Methanosarcinaceae archaeon
GATGAAACGTTTCCATGGGTTGACAAGGGCAAAATTTTGGGGCTTGCCAAAATTGTCAAATTCTGCCAAAGTTTGACAAAATCTTTTTATAAAGATGAAAACATATCGCGAGTGGGACTTGAGTGCATGAAAATTGCGGGCTAAAACGACAATCTTATGTATTTATCAATGTCACTCATCACGACTCAACCATTTAAAATGAACAAATCTCCATCTTCCACAACCCCAACAGCCTCACTTCCACCACACTCCACCGTAGAATGCAACGACAACAACCTCCCCCCAAACCACCACTTAAACCCACTCTCAATCACCGAGTGCCCCCGAACCATCCGCTCCAATCCATTAATTCGCAAAAACTCATCGAAAATATCCTCGCCAAAGGTCCGCATTCCCGGTCCTCGGATTGACTGATTAATCCCTTCCATTTCAGACGGATCGTTCCAGACATACGGATATGCATCCTCTTTGGTAATCTCTGAGAGTTTTACAGGTCCGGGGATCCCGGCGTGAACACAGAATATCTTATCAGAAATGACCGCACTGACCGGCATTTTGTCAAACACATTATTTATTGAAGCAAATAGACATTCATCATATTCCAGATCCTCAAACAGTTTTTCTAACCGGTTCGTCTCTTTGAGTTCGTGATTGCCGCGCAATAGAATGATCTTATCGGGCTCTGCGATCTTCAACGAGAATACTTTCTCAAGAACGTCCAGTGATGCAGGTCCACGGTCAATGTAATCGCCCAGGAATATTACAGTGTCACATCCAAGCTCAGACTTTTTACGAAGGGCGGAATATAACGCATTCAGGTCGCCGTGCAGGTCTGCAACTATGAGAATCGGAGTGGCGTAGGTGTGGATTACGGCATCCTCTGAATCAAATATTTCACTGACTTGAGGGAGGATATTGAACAGATTGTGGTCGGTTATTGGGATTAGGATCACCTTTGTTTCACATAGTTTTTCAATCAAACAGTTTACATCTAACATAGATGAATTAATTATATCACATATTAACTATATAATCACACACAATTTATATATACTTTATGAATTAATACTATGTACAACACATGAATTGTATAGGAATGTATATAAATAATACACCAAAATATAGTATCAATGTCTAATATAACACTCATCTCTACAATATATACTCTTGAGCCGGTGGTCGTTTGTGTCACCCGACTCTCCCCGTCAAAGATCATTCTTCTCACCGAGGATGATGTTGATGATAAGAAACGTTCCTCAGAAGATACACTGGAACTGACATTCGGCAATATACTGAAAATGGAAAAGAAGAACACCTCACTCTACGATCCTGTCCGTGTAGCACAGGATGTTGTTGATCTCATTGAAGAAGAACATGCAAGCGGAAACAAAGTCATGATCAATGTATCAGGTGGACGCAAACCACAGGCATTTGGAGCACTGTTTGGTGCCTATGCTAGAAGAGACATGGTAGACCGCATTGTTTACGTCACGGAAGAGGATAACTCTATTATTGATTTTCCAATACTTGGATTCAATATCTCCGATACAAAAAAGAAGATACTTGAGAACATTCGATCCGACACAACATCGGTAAATGAAATTAGTAAAAGTGTTGATATTTCCAAAGGTATGGTTTACAATCACTTAAGAGAACTCAAGGCAATGGGATATATTTTAGGCGAGGATGGGTACACAATCACGGATGCCGGTAGAATTGCAGTGATATGAACTGATGTAGAAAAAAACACATATACCCGGAGGGTTTAAATTATCTTAATTATAATACCCCGCAGCTCTGCTACAGTTGAGATAAAACAATGCAACCTCAGTAGCCTTAGACATTAAGATACCCCACAGCTCTGCTGTGGGGATGTTCATTCACATTAAGCATAACTCTTGCT
>DQIO01000034.1 GCA_020793555.1 Methanosarcinaceae archaeon
TTAAGCAATGGCAGTTCAATTTATTCTTACTGACTATGTAAACCAATTGTTGGCACACGCTGTTTATGACAAGTTGGATGATGGCACTTATTCTGGGCGAATTCCACAATGTATGGGCGTAGTTTCATTTGGAACAACATTGCGTGAATGTGAGGATGAACTTCACTCTACTCTGGAAGATTGGATTTTGTTGGGCCTTAAGTTAGGCCATCCATTGCCAGTTATTGCAAAGATCAATCTTAATCAGGAGCCTTCTTGTGAGCCAGTAGAAGCCCTGTAAGCGACGAGATTTTATCAAAAGACTTCGAAGTTTGGTTTTGTAGGCCCATATTCCGGCACACGTCATCAATTTTTAGTCTTTGAAAATCATCGTATGACAATTCCTTCAAATGCTGAATATTCTGTACCACTACTTAGAATGATGATTCGAGAAGTTGAAACAATTTTAGATCGAAAGATTAAGTCGGATGAGTGGAACCAACTGTAATGAATAGGATTTCTCAACGACCTCATCAAACCAACACTACCATAAAATCCACCACCGCTTCCTCAATCCCTGTTATCATGAACTGGATCGCTATAGCTGCAACTAAAAGCCCCATAATTCTTACTATGACCATCGTTCCTGTGTGACCAAGGGAGTCAAAGACCTTTTCGGATCTGGATAGGATGAAATATGAAAGCAGATACACCAGACCGATAACGGCAAAGAGGAGGACCTGATCTGTTATTCCGCTTGCTGTATCGAACAGAACTATTCCTGTGGTAATGGCACCCGGTCCTGTGAGTAAAGGCACTGCAAGCGGTGTTACTACCAGATCCTCACTTTGCATTGACTCTTCCTCTTCCGCTGCGCTGGTTTTAGTTCCCGGCCTTCTGCCTAAAAGCATCTCTATGGCAATGATGAGTAATATGATACCCCCGGCTATCCTGAAAGAGTACATCTCTATACCAAGGAAGTGAAAAATCGTATTTCCAGCAAGGGTAAAGATTACCAGAACAACAGCCGCCACAATTACTGCTTTTTTCACCATCTTTTGGCGGGTCTTTTGATCGAGGTCGCTGAGAAAAGCCCTAAAAAGAGGTACGTTCACTATGGGGTCAACTATTATGAAAAATGTAATGAATGAGGATAATGCAAAGTTCAGACTCATGATGATATTTCTGCATAGATATGTTTATAGTTTGTCATTGCTGTATATCTCCATCTGATGAAAGGTGAATTGTGAGTGTATATGGCAGTTCCTTGAAAAATCTATTTTTAATTTATAGTTGAAAGTCCATACAGTTGAAATTTTTGGTTCACATATTTCGAAATATTTTTATACAACTGTCATTCGAACATGGCTGAGAATATATAGCCGTACAAGTTAACAACACACCGCCAGCGCACCGAGATATTCCAGAAACTCAACTATCTGGACAATTCACTTACGAACATCAGTTTCACACCACATGTGATCCCATCGGTTCGCAGGATACTAACTACGGCGCACATTTTTACAAGATTCCTCCTCTCGTTAGATGAGGTCAGGCGGATCTACAAGGACAAGCCGTTCATGCGCGTGATAGATGGAATCCCAACTCTGAGTGCGGTCGGGGTTCGAATTTCTGTGATATCGGCTTTGAGGTTGATACGCAGAACAATCGTGTTGTTGTGGCCTCTGCGATTGACAATCTGGTAAAAGACGCGTCTGGCAGGCTATTCAGAACATGAATTTGATGTGCGGATTTGAGGAGACAGTGGGATTGTGGGTGGCTGGGGTTGCGCCTTGAGGAGTTGTAGTGGGTTTTGGTATTAAATACTGCTTTAAATTCATGCATACGTCCAATAAGGTCAAAAATTGCGACGGCACACCCAACCGCAGCAGAGCTGCGTTATGACAAGAAGTTATATC
>DQIO01000033.1 GCA_020793555.1 Methanosarcinaceae archaeon
TATTCTGGATGGCAATCTTGATAATTTGAAACAGGTTTACAGCAGCCAGATGAAGTCCAGGATTCCTGAGAAAGTTGTTGATCAGGTATCACGTGATCCTGTGGTTTCAGGATGGATCCGTTCGGATGAGGTCAGGTATCTCACTTCCGGATATTTAAGCTCTTTATCAAATGAGGAAATAATTGAGATGTCCTCCAATGATACGCTTTCTGATGAAATTTCGGAACTGATTCGATCATATATTTCCGGTGCAAATGTTTCAACAGTTAGCGATGATGAGATGGATGCTGTGTTGCATCGTGTGGATACAGATGTGAGGATTGGTGTGGCTGAAGGGATCAGTGTCGTTATCATAGACAATAGTAAAGCGATTGATGCATGTTTTGAAGGGATCAATACGGAACTTCAGGGAATGCTGGATGGTGTGTCAGGTAAAGTGACCGGAAAGGTAAATATGCAAGTTTCAAAAAGGATTGAGAAAGCGATGAAACAGGTTCCTTCTGGACTGCCTGTGATTCCTCCGCACTGGGTGTTCACGGTTAATGTGTGGACGTATGATGTGATTGGAAAATATCAGTATTTTAAGGTGAATGATGGCGATAATGAGGTTATACTCGATCTGTTTTATGGGCATGTGGGGCAGACGTATATTAGGGAAAATAAACCTGTTAATCATCCATTTAAAAAAGATGAATATGGTTTTGATTTGGAGTTAGGTAAAAACAAAGCCATATTTTTTAAATTCAATGGATATGCCGCTACGATTGTAGGTCCGGGTCCGAAAGGTGTTGGTGATAAAACTGGCGGAATGACCGAAGAATCTAAAGGATATGAAGATCTTTTTGCAGAATATGGAGGATAGATTATAAATGAAATTGATAATAATTTTATTAATTGTTATACTTTTATTACCAAATGTGGCATTGGCGTATAATCCATATGGTGAAATCTATACTTACGAAGTATATTACAACGGCAAACTTTTATCAGGTACGGAAGTTGCAAAACCTGTATTAAAAATCGGTGAGCAGTTTTCAGTTCGGATGGATGTGACATTGAATCAATATAGTAAGTTATTTATCGAATTATCATTGCTTGATGAAAATATGTTTGATTTTATTGACGGACCAGCAGAGTTTAATCAATATGCTACCAAAATTTTTGAGGCAAACGAAACACATACATTTGAATGGACATTGAAACCAACTGATGAATGGGCTGGAGGTACAATGCCAGTAAACATAAATTACGCCATATATGTTCCTGATCAGTACGAACCTCTTGTCAACAGCGAATTCACAATAGCTTACCCCTACATCTCCACCGAACATTACGAAGGCGACTCCACAACAACCAACCCAGACTCCCCCACATCAACCGAATCCCCCAACTCCATCCCTGCCTTCACCCTCCTCACCACCGCTCTTGCAATCGCCCTCGCAACGCGCAAACAATAGAGCAAACCCGCGCGAGTTCTCGCATTGAATAGGTGCGAACGGCGCGCAGTCGATATGTTTCATAATCGATATGGAGTACAGGTATAACGGACGGGATGAACAGGATTCCACACACCAACATCCAAATCCTGTGCATCCGGTCTGAAATTTATGGTATAATCACATGCATTCGACGTGTTTCGAAATTAGCGCTCATCCGGTTTCTGTGAATCTGGAAACGCGCCGTATATTCGTGTGAAGTGCACGCAGGTTGATGATATGAGCAGGCAATTTGTGCAGGTCAGTGTTGGCGGAAAGCGCCGGTTTCGTGGTGTTTGCTATTTTGTCTTTCATGTCCCGGCACTATACAGCAACTAACACCAAAAACAAGCGCCTCAATAAGTTTAACGTCTGTGGACGCTGCGAATGCGAAAACAAGA
>DQIO01000032.1 GCA_020793555.1 Methanosarcinaceae archaeon
AAATCCTGTGCCTCTTTGAGTATCATTGAAAGAGAAGCACTGTTGATCCAGATTATTATAGAGTGCTTGATATTCAGGAATTTTTCACGCATCATGTTTAAAAGAACAAGCGCTTCTGTTTTTCCCTCGCCGGTTTTTTTTTCGATTGCCCCATTGAGGCCTGATACAAAAAATGCGATTTTTTTCTCCTTGATCTTTGAACTATAAATGTCTGAATCCACGGCATCATTTAAAAGTTGCAGAAGGTTTGTAGATTTTACATCCATTTCGATATCATAAATGAAAATCTCATTGCCAACCCTATTTTCAATCTCTGCATGAAGCGCATCACACAAAATTGGTTCATTGCAGCGCACAAAGGCAATAGTCAGGTCATCGGATATAGAAAGAAGAGTGATCATCTCATCCAGTTTGGATAGATGTTCAGATGTTAACTCCATACTAAGTACCTACTCTGAAATAATTCAGTTTATTTATCGGGAAGAAATCCTTTTTCATCGAGGATTGAACGGACAATTGGATTTAGGTCGCACCAGCTGTCGGCATTTATGTATTCAAGTACGCTCAAATTGTGAAGCAGGCCAACCAGTTGTTCATCACGTTTTATATCCTTTGTTCTGCATACATCTTGCAGCACTTCATAATCTTTATCACTCAACTGTGCCTTATAAATATTTTTGAGGCTATTTACGACTTCCACTGCAATGTCCTTACTTATTGAAGTTTTTCCCCTTGCAAGTGCCCGAATAGCTGAATCTCTAATAATACGAATATATTCTCTTACGACTCCACCACTCATATCAATAATATATTCCAGTGTGTCATCCTCAAATAAATCGGTAGAAGCTCTTTTTGAAACAATTTCTTTCATAAAGCCTATGCCTTTTTGATATTCAGATCCATCCCTTTCATGGATTTTTATATTTGGATGGATAATTACGTCACTGAAATTGATCTTTATCTGCATAAATTTTTCAGAACTTTTGAGTGAGATGGGAAACGTATAGATAATCTTGCAAAGTGGTTGGGTTAACTGTGTTGCGTGAACATAAAAGAGGTCAATTGCCTTCTCATAATCGATTTTTTCAAGATTGTCAATAATTATAAGAACTTGTTTTTCGTTCGTTTCGATTTCTGCAATGGTATCGTTGATTATGCCGATAAGTTCGGAAACACGTGGTTCGATTTGTGTTCTAATTTTAGTCTTGGTGCCTGTTTCGCTTTTCATCCTGCCCAAAAGATTGATGAAAACCAACGGTAAATTAACACCGACTTTAGCATCCACACTGTCGTTTTGTGTTATTGTTTTTATGATGGAATTGCCCCACCGTTCCGCCCTCTCATTAAGGCTGGTTCCCAATTCAATACTATCTTCTTGCGCTTTTTCAAGCATTTTAGCAAGAATTGAAAATACAACATCAACGTATGTGATGTCATTGAGATCAAGAAGATCAAGAACATTATAATCTACAACAAAAAAACGGTCATCAAGATTTGAGGTGAGACGGTTAAGAGTGCTCGTTTTCCCCGAGCCGCGGTGTCCTGTGAAAAGAAGTTTTATGGGCTCCCTTGTGTCCAATCCCAATTCAAGCCGGAGTTGTAGTTCCTTGATGTTGAGTTCATTCTGCTCGATTTCAACATAATATTTTATCAAATCGTCATTTATCAATGCTGTATCGGGGTTGAATAAATGATAAATGTCTTTTAGATCTCCGGCCATTAGTTACACTTCCTCTTTAAGAATACTATAAAACATACTTAAAAGTATCTTGATTTAGTCAGATTACTTTCAATCTACAAATATCATTTGGGATCCCCCAATCTGGGTCAGAACTCCGTGAAGAGGGACGATGGTGCAGAG
>DQIO01000031.1 GCA_020793555.1 Methanosarcinaceae archaeon
TTATTTTCATTTTTGATCCCTCAATCTTCTATCGTAAAACATTGTTATCACTATACTATGGTTCCTTTCTTCTTTTAATAACCACTCGTAGAACTTTCCCCAAAATTCTTAAATCCACACCGCTGCAACCTGAAATCTGCGTAAATCAGTGTAAATCTGTGTCTTGAAAAACACTTACAAAAGAAACACTGCACCGTCGTTCTGCAATCAGATATCTATGCCGTAATTCCTGCAACTGGCATATCGATATTGATTTTGCCAAGAGACGCAATCGGCATCCTTTCAGATACGCCTACAATCTCAATCCCGAATATTTTACCGTTCTCATCAAGATCAACAAGGATGCCATCTTCCATTTTCCTTGTCTTGTGCACCGTACCCTGCTGGAACTGGATATACAGGCAATCGGCGTCTATATCATAATTTATATTCATGTTTCCTCCGACCAGTAAACAGTTATTACTACTATTTCATCTTCCTCTATTATACTACTTCGAGAGTTTTATCCCCAATTGCTTTCTGTACCAGTTTTCGCCTTCCAAAACTATCACCGATTTTATCAGGGTTCATGATGGCAGAAGCTACACTACTTTCTTCTATACCCCTCTGTTGCATCCGAAGGAGAGCATGATTCGTGATTTTCATATCAATCAATTTCCACAATTACAGGCAAATTAATCGCCATAAGCTTAGACTGCACGCTATAGTTAATTAAAATTACTATTCTGTGAGTTTTGCAAATGTCAAGGGTATTGTTGACAGGGTTCGTAACATTGATGTGCAAAAAGATACCGACATGATCGATAATCTCACACTGACACGTAAGTTCTCCAAGAAAAAGGAGAGTTACAAGAATAGGCAACCTCATATCACGGTCGTTGAGAAGATCAAGGCACGGACAGGCATGTCCCCACCGATCGGGGAGAGGATTCCGTTTGTGATTATTGCCGATAGGGGTCTGTTCGTAGACCGCGCGGAAGATTCGGATTATGTTCGCGAGAACAATATTCCGCTGGATGTGGATTATTACATCGAGAAAATGCTCACTTCGTTCGCATTAACTCGCACTACATGTTTATAAAACATATACTACAAGAAACAGATATTGTCGCCGGTCGAGCAGATACTTGGTGTGTTCGGGGTGGATATGGCTTCCCTTGATTACGATTCAAAGCAGAAGGGTTTGTTTGATTTTACGAGTACGCCCTCGGATGGCAAGGTTGTCAGGAATGTTGTGAAAAATGAGGCGAAAGAGAAGGGGAGTATTTCGAAGAAGGAAAAGCCTCAGCACTGAATATACCACAACAGCCACTCTCCAATACACGAAAATACCCCATACTATAATAAAAAAAACTGCCGACATCTTATGCCTATGCAACTTTATTATTCGACGTGTAAAAAGTACGGCATTTATGCATTTTGCTCTCCATTTAACCCCGATTTTGCAGATTGATTACAAATGTCGGCCGAAAGCATTATATCACAAAAATACTTCTATGGATTACACTTTGCGCGCTGGTGGTTTAGTGGCTATGACTGAGGCCTTCCAAGCCTCAAACCCGGGTTCGAATCCCGGTCGGCGCATTACCTTTCCTTTCTTTCCCTTTATTTTCAATATGTGCGGGGGTCGCCCAGCCAGGTCAAAGGCGCAGGGCTTAGGACCCTGTCTTGTAGAAGTTCGTGCGTTCGAATCGCACCTCCCGCACTCCAATACATCAAAGCGTAACCATGTATGAATAAAATTATTCTAAAAACATTAATGTTTGTATCTTTGGGTTTTGAAATTTGATTTTTAACCATATTGATATGGTTTGGTAAATACTCATTTGCATACATACATTAAGTGATTGC
>DQIO01000030.1 GCA_020793555.1 Methanosarcinaceae archaeon
ACAGGATTGACAGGATATGAGTGGTCCGCCCCATCCTGTAAATCCTGTTCATCCCGTCGAATATTTACCCACTCAATATTGGGGAGATCCTTTAAAATATACGTTTATATGTCGTTTTTGGGTATGATTCAAATAACAATTACGGAGTGTTAATATACATCGTATGTATACTACATAACGTGTATACTATTTGACGTGCAGGTTGTTAGATGAAATTTTACAATAGAGAACAGGAATTTGAACTTTTAGAGAACATATCTGAAAATGCCGGATTTAAGCTTATTGTTATCTATGGACGAAGAAGGATTGGAAAGACCCGTCTTGTGAGGGAATTCTTAAAGGATAAAGAGTTTGCATATATTTTTGTACCGAAATATAAAACAAAGGACTTGTTTTTGAAAGAACTCTCACAGAATCTGGGAATACCACGATTTACTGCGGTATATGACCTTATAAAATATCTATTTGATACAAAAAAATATGTTTTCTTTGACGAGTTTCAGAATTTTTATTACATCGATAAGGCCATATATTCCGATTTTCAACAGCTCATCGACGAATACAAATCAATGGAGAAAGATACGAAAGTATTCGTTAGCGGATCGAGTTTTTCGCTTATGAAAAAAATATTCGTTGATTATGCACATCCTTTGTATGGAAGAGCGGACATCCTGTTAAAATTGCCGCCATTTGATCTTAAAACCGTTCGAGATATTCTTGTGGATAATAACATAAAAAGTAAGGAAGAACTCATACGCTACTACGCTGTTTTCGGAGGGATCCCAAAGTATTATGAGTTCCTTGATATGCCGGAAGCGTCATCTTTTGAAGAACTTGCAAGGCTGTTGTTCTTTGATAAAAGGATGCCTCTGCTCAAGGATGAGGGAAGAGCGGTGTTGGTCAGTGAGTTTGGTGGGGAGTATAAGATATATTTTTCCATCTTGGAAGCTATTGCAGGCGGTAGAAGTACTTTATCTCAAATCGCTGATATATTTGAAGGAAAGAGCACTAAGGCTTCGAGATATCTGGACATCATTCGCAAGGAATATGAAGTTGTGGCACGGGAAACGCCGATAACAGAGGACCCCAGAAAATCAAGAAGTGGAATCTACAGGATACGGGATCCTTTCTTACGGTTCTGGTTTGCATTTGTGAAACGATATGAATCCTATTATGAGCAGGACCGTACTACCGAATTGTTCCGTTTCTTTAATGAGAACTTCAACACTTTTGTGGGGTTCGCTTTTGAAGATATGGTGAAGGATTTTTTGGAGAATAACAGCAATCGGCAGCCGTTCCAATTTGAGAAAATTGGGCGGCAATGGGGTAGGATCAAGGATGCACCTAAAGGAAAGAATACTTACGAAATCGATATTGTCGCCCTGAATAATGGTACAAAAGAGATCCTCTTTGTTGAATGCAAATGGAAGAATATTAATGAAAATGATGCAGGTAAGATACTTGCAGATCTTAAAGAAAAATCATGTTTTGTAAAGTGGAACAACGATGTTCGCAAGGAATATTTCGGTCTTGTTGCAAGGAAAATTGAAGGCAAGGAACATTTGCGAGACAAGGGATTTGTGGTGTTCGATCTGGATGATCTATGAACGGTCGGCACGGTATCGTTTCTGGCATGTAAAAATTGATCGTAAATGTAAAACGCCCTGAATAATTATAAAATACTACGGTTTGTTCCAACCGCAGCAGAGCTGCGTTATGACAAGAAGTTATATCAAAAATTGCCTCACAGCTACCCCTTTCATTTGGAATAATCCTACTGTGGGATGCGTCAATGGTAACGTTGAGCTGTTAAGTTCACAGGATAACGTGGTAAAATTCGAAAGTCCAAT
>DQIO01000029.1 GCA_020793555.1 Methanosarcinaceae archaeon
TAAAAGATGAAATTATTGATGCATGCGAATGGTTCAACTATTCCAATTCAAGTGGCGAATTGGTTTTCAGCACGTATGTAGATTCTGTTTTTAAAGGCATGGTGGATCATTTAGTGGTTTTGGAAAATAGTACGCAATATTCAGAGATAAATGGTACAGTATTACTTTCTATTCCAGACATTACCTTAAGAACCGGACTAACATCAAACAATGGACCAATTGTAACCATACTTTCTCCTCTTGCTATAACCAACGACAGTACACCCTTATTGCATGCAACATTTGATCAGAAAGTAGCATCTGTCTGGTATGTTATAGATGGAGCTGCCGGAACAGGAGGATTCAATACAGATAATTTAACTGTCACGTTATCGGAACTCACAGATGGTCAGCATACTGTAAAGGTCTATGCAAATAACATATATGGAAATGTTGGTTGTGCAACACAAGACTTCCTTGTGGATACCATTGCACCAATAGCAAACATAACAGCACCGCAAAACAAAACTGAGGTCAAATACTTCGAGAATATTATCAAAGGAAATGTATCTGATGAGCACTTCGATTTTGCTGTATTGAATGTCAGTAGTGAGTCAAATGTATTTACCTACAATCTGACCATCACTGATAACAAGTTTGCCCAGCGTGTGGAATTTACTCCGGATCAGAACAACACACTTGAATTGCTCGTATTTGATACTGCAAGCAATTCCAATAACGACACCGTGGTAGTCTTTGTTCGCAGCAACATAATGCAGGCTGATTACAATGTCAGCAATAATGCATCAACAATCATTGATGCTATGGACGAAACAGACACCATGATCGAGTTCCATTCAAATGTGACTGAATCAAACATCACATTCACAGTAACTGCTATAACAGACCAGAAATTGGTGGATGGAGTGAACAGTTCTGCATCCGTATTCGGTGAGGTGGCAATGGGCAAGATCGTTGAGATAAACGTGACCGGTCTTGACGCTACGAATGAATCACAGGTTAAGTACGTTCATATAGAGCTCTGTTATACCATAGACGACCTGGATCTTGATGGTGATGGTACAGTAGAGCCTGGTGAGCTGGATGAGGATAATCTGTTCATCTACTGGTGCAATGAGAGTGGCAACTGGACAAAGCTATTGAAAGATGATCCTGAATGGGTAATCGACAATGGTCAGGTGAAGATATCAGACAGTAATCCCGTCGGTCATGTGTGGGTTGAAGTTAAACATCTGAGCATGTTTGGACTGGCAGCAGGTTCAGTACCCGAATCTACTGATGATGATGGCAACGACGATTATGTGCCACCAAGTTCCGGTGGCAGCAGTGGCGGTAGCAGTGGTTCATCAGGTGAAGCCTATGGCAACATCGCAGTGAAAGAAGTTATACGTAATTACATCTCTGTGAAGACTACGAACACATACCAGTTCAAAGGAGATGCAAACGCTATTGATTTTGTCACCTTTGATGCAAAGACAAATGCAGGGTATATTGCAGCAACAGTCGAAGTATTGAAAGATACATCTACACTGGTTTTAGCTGCACCATCAGGTAAAGTTTACCAGAACATGAATATCTGGGTCGGCAAGAGTGGTTATGCAACAGAGAACAATATTGTAAATCCTATTATTGGTTTCGAGGTTGCAAAATCATGGATCACTGAGAATGATATCAATGAGTCTACAATAAAACTGAATCGATATAGTTCAGGTGTATGGGACCAACTGCCAACTACGAAAACTGATGAAGATGACAGTTATATCTATTTCAATTCTGAAACAACAGGATTCTCACCGTTTGCAATAACCGGTAATGAAAGATCAAGTACTGTGGTTGCA
>DQIO01000028.1 GCA_020793555.1 Methanosarcinaceae archaeon
AGATAACTGTAATAGTTCCATTCATCTGAGGCATGTCCTTCACACTAAACTTGTAAATCCCTGTTTCAGAGAATGTGTAATTAAAAGTATGTTTGTAAAACAATTCCACATCCTCGAACAACCCGTCATCGCTAACCAGAACAAAACTTCCCTGTGATTTTTGGGACCACCATCCAACAGTTTCATCTTTATTAATTTCAACTGCTGAGGGTTTCATCACCCCATAATATTCTAATCTTACCATAGCACCAGGTCTAGGTTTTGCTACCACAGTTTCATTCTCTGACAAAATCTCTTCAGAAGGCATCAATTCGGGTGTTTCATTCTGTAAATCATTGGAAGGTAACGATTTGGATGGCACATCTTCCTGCAAACATCCGGATATCAATATCGATGTAAGTACAACAAATAGTAAGATCATCACGATTTTCATCAAATTACCCCTGTATAGTTGCAAGGTTTTAGATATACAAGATTTCCGTGCAGGAATCAGTGCGGACGTAACCGGACCATTTAATAGTTGCAACGATCGATCTTGTGTTTTATTAACTGTTAATTAAAAAAGTATGCAAGTGTATATAAGTGCTTTCATGTCCATAGTATCTCCGAAGAACTATTGAATTTTATTCAATATTTGCATTTCTCCTAGTTTTTAGTTTCTAAACGATTGTACTCGATCAAATATCGCAAGTTATATCTCTGCTTTCAGGTTTGTAAAAATGGTTTTTTCTTTTTTAGTCAGATATACCATGCTGTATATATACAGGTCTGTATACATATATGTTTTTTTGTGAACCCAGTCAGCACCGATCGAGCAAATATCAGACAGGATGGACGAGATTTACAGGATGGGACAAGCCACTCGTATTCTGTCGATCCTGTTCATCCTGTCCATCAATTTAAGCAGTGCGATTGCATATTTGGCGATGCATCCTGAATAGTGATATTACATCCATGATCTTGATGCCTACCGCAGCAGTTCATGTAAATTCTGCACAGATCCAGACAGCAGAAAATCTAGACTTCTCTTTTGGTATCTCACAGTCTTTTTAAAAAATGAAAATAAGTATTACAATAATACTTATTTGTATTTATAAGAGATTATTAATGTTTTAAGAGAACCTTATTAATTAAGTCGATTCAATGTCCCCTTCTTCTGCAAAATAAAGATTATCAGTTTGCCAGCGTTTGACTCTGCAATAAGCCCAAGGGCTATAAAGGCCAAGTGTTATAATTGACAAAATAAATATTAATAACCATGTTCCAAATATTCCCATCCCTGTTCCTTTAAACACTAATTGTTTACCATCGATAGATGTATTGTAGGCAATCCATTTTTGTTGGGCAACATAAGCCCACGGAAAAAGAATCCCTAAACTAATTGCTATTAGCAATCCAGTCCATATACTTAACCACAGATAATTCAATCCCTTTCCTTTAAATTCAAATTTCCCAAATACCATATTTTTATTCTCCATTTTTAGTTTTCGAATTAATATATTATTTAAAATAGTAATAGATTCATATTCATTTTAATATATTAAGTTATGTTTATAAGATTTACTATAAATATTTAACAATATTTTAATTTTAAATCATGTATACTAAACCGAGTCAGTTTTTTGTAACTCTTAGTTATCAGTTTACTTTACTGCATCCGTTTATTGAAAAATGGATGCAAATTATACTTGCGGAGTAGTATAATAAACATTTCATATGAATAAAAAATAGCCTTCTCCTATAGAAAAATAAATACATAAGAGATCTGACAGCCGAAAATCCAGACCTCTCTTTTGGCGGTTGCCC
>DQIO01000027.1 GCA_020793555.1 Methanosarcinaceae archaeon
TTATTTATGTTGAAAACTTATCGTACTGACGCAACCATCACAACTGTTTAATCGAGCAAGGATAGTTGAAAATTGCTGGCCTGCTTCGGTCCAATTTACTTTTGTATTTGTTAAATCTTCTGCAATTCCACCAACATCTCGCATGTTTATTGTCTGCTCTAAAGCTCTTTGGGCAACGTTGATTGTTTCCGATTTATCCTCTTGTCTGGCAATTAATACTTGTTGATATTGAGTTTCTAAAGCCTCATCTTTTTGTTTAGTTACAATTATATAGAGTGATTCTGTACCAGTTTGTTCGTCTAGGAAAAAGGATTTATCTTTCGCTGGAATATAGTATGTTTTAGCTTCAGTTGGATTGTTATTATTGACGACTACGCCTTTAAAACTGTGCATAGGAAATAAGCGGAAGATATTGCCCGATGAACCTTTTTGGAATATGTAAAGATAGCTAGTTTCGGTAGGGGTAAATACTATTTTGTAGAAATCGCCAGAATGTAATACGGTATTGTTGGTCAGAGTTTTAAATTCTTTACCATGCCGATAAAGGTATTGAATTTTAACGCTAATTGGTGGTTTTGCTGACACTACTGGATTTATATTTTGAATTGGTTTAATTTTTTGTTCCGATTCGGAGATAATTCCACCTAAATCACGGAGAGCTTGACTAGCCGATACATCAGAATTAAAAAATCGGTATTCAATGAATAATCCAATTATGGCTATGATAGTGCCACTAATTATTAGTAGAAAGAAATTTTTCATATTGGTGTCCTGTTCCCAAACTAGTATTAAGCAGGGCGAACACATAGGTTCTCCCCTACCATATTAATATATTTTGTAGGGGCAATCCTTTATGGTTGCCCTTAACTTAATGGCATTGAAACTGGAGTTTGAGAACGATATTTAACATTCAATGGTATATTGTTGGGTTACGCTGTCGCTAACCCAACCTACATATTTTAGTTATCCTTTTAATACTGATTCAGATAAAATTATAGTATAATACGAGCATAAACAGGAGTCAAAATTATGAAATTAATATTTTTTATATTGTTGTTGAATATGTCGGTGGTGGTTGCGGAGCAGAGGTTGGCGTTGGTGATTGGCAATAGTGATTATCCCGATGGAGCGTATTTGGAGAATCCTAAAAATGATGCGGCTGATATGGCGACTGTGTTGCGGAAATATGGTTTTACCGTGATTCATGAGCAGGATTTGAGTCAGGAGCAGATGGATAAGGCTATTATTGAGTTTGGTAAAACTTTGAGTAAAAATGGTATTGGATTGTTTTATTTTGCTGGGCATGGAATTCAGATTAATCAGCGTAATTATTTGGTGCCGATTGGTAACAGAATTTCTGGTGCTAAAATGGTGAAATATCGGGCGGTTGATGCTCAGTGGGTGGTTGATGTTATGGGTGATGCTGGCAGTCGGATGAGTATTGTGATTTTGGATGCGTGTCGGAATAATCCGTTTCGGAGTTATTTTCGGTCGGCAGATGGGTTGGCAGCGATGCACGCTCCTCGGGGAACTATTATTAGTTATGCAACGGCTTTGGGTAAGAAGTCGTCTGATGGAGTGGGGCGGAATGGTTTGTATACGAAGAATTTGTTGGATAAGATAAGGTTGCCGGGTTTGACGGTGGAGGAGGTGTTTAAGCAGACAGCTACTGCGGTTGATTCGGCGAGTGGTGGACGGCAAGTGCCTTGGAGGTCTAGTTCTTTGGTTGGAGAGGATTTTTGTTTTGGGACTTGTGAGAGTGAGGCAGA
>DQIO01000026.1 GCA_020793555.1 Methanosarcinaceae archaeon
TGTTTTATTTACTCTTTTATTACTTCACAATTGCAATTAACCCGTAATTGAAAATGAGATAAATCTCCCTTCAGTCGATTTAACTCGAAATATATATTTATAAAATATATATTATGAAAAAATGGCACGCAATTCATTTGCAGTACCGTTGATGAATATTCTTATACGTAATAATTATTCCATCATAATACAAAAATTCGCTTATATCATATAATATGTTTTAAATAAACTCAATCGAATTCAGTTTTTTTTTATTAACATATCAACTGTATAAATTAATATATAGATAGAAACTCTAATTTATTGCGTACAAAAAAATAGAGTTGCCTATAACCCTTTTAAAAAGTGCGAGTGTGGGATTCGAACTCACGAAAACCTGCGTTACTGGATCTTAAGTCCAGCGTCCCCCTTCCCCCCATCTCATCTACCCTCGCGCCCTTTCTAATACTCATTATGCGTTGTTCGGGATCTTGAAGTGGGCAGGGTGCCACATTTTTAAATTCAACGTACTGAAGCTTCGATCAGGCAAACTACCGACCAAGCTACCATGCAAGCATCTCAAATCCAGCGCCCTTTAACCTATCTTGTCCGCCCTCGCGCCTATTGCAACACTCATCATGCGCTGTTCGGGATTTTGGACTTGGCAGGGCGCCACATAATTTAGTTTAAGTGATCGATCGCCATATCGATAATTTTTGGATCGATCCAATATTCAGAAGGATTACTTTTGAATTCTGTTAAGATACCAATTGCATCAATTTTTGTAATAATCTGTTTTTCACACAATCAAATATTATGCCAATGGTGCCTTTTACATTTAATCCACAAGATTTTGCGGCTTCTCTGCCATCTCTCTCATTTATTAGAAGTAGGTCGGCATTCAACTGCTTTGCAAGCAATATTGAATCTGCTTCGCCACGATGTATCTTATATTTGCTGGAAATGTCCGCAGAATCACCATTTGGATCCAGAACCTTTATCCATTTACCTACTGCTTTTTCAATCAGGATTGCGTCCTTTTCCCCCATGTTGAGTCCTTCGGTCACAGTTTCCCGATAAACTGCCTGTGTGATGACAATTTCATCATATCCCAATTGAAGCAGATCAAGCCTGTCAATCTTACCAAAATGCACAAGGGGTGTAGAATCGCTGACAACGATCATTCAAGATCCTCTTTGAGATCATCTTCGCCGTATCTAATATACACACCCTTTTTACCGAATTCGCCAAGAACCGATCTTAGTGGAATGCCGGTGATGTCTGAAGCTTCCCTCATTGTTATCTTATCTTCCCCATAGAGTTTGGCAACAGCGTTAATTTCGCGATTTAGTTCATAATCTTTAAGAACTCTTCTGATACCATCTCTTATAACATCGGATAGATTTGCATAATATTTCCCGATAAGTAGGTCTTGTACTTCTTTTTCTAACTCTTGTGGAAGAGTGATCGTCTTTTTGACATACATACTCAATACCTCTTCAATACGTATGAAAGGAATTGTATAAAAGCTTTCTTTCTGGAATTGTGTCTGTGCTGGCATCTATTAAAACTCAAATTTGAATTTTTCCCACTACATTATTGGATAATATGGCCACTGGGTAAGTCCAGCGCCCTTTAACCTATCTTGCCCACCCTCGCGCCTATTGTAAAACTTATCATGCGCTGTTCGGGATTTTGGACTGGGCAGGGGAGCGTATTCTGGGTGACCGTTTGTAAGGCAAAGGCCTCCGAATAAATGGTCGTTCCATTAGGTCTTACTCTTTTAA
>DQIO01000304.1 GCA_020793555.1 Methanosarcinaceae archaeon
TATCTGGTTTTCTAAATTTACTCCATACATGGAAGATATTTTGGGACTGAAAGTATATAAAGATCACGATTTGTAGGACACGACTGGATTTTTATCAGGTGCTGTGGTTGAAAAATATTCATACTCCAACCAATCTTTATTAGCATCCAAGTATACTTTAGCATCTTTAGATGTATGAAAACTTGCCTTATCAATTATTAAAAATATTTTGGAAACCGCACTCATTCGGCATCATTTTTTATTCAAGAAAAAGATTCACTTTTGGGATTTACCTGTGGAAAGTGCAATTCCAGTGAAGATGGGATGAATTTTCACCGCAGAGGTCGCAAAGAGCAGTTGCAAACCAGTAAACAACTTTGCGCTCTGTGTTCTCAGCGGTTGGATTTTCATCAAAATCGCAGCACAGTGCCAATCGAGAGATTCAATTAAGATCGATAAGCATCTGCACAAGATCCGGTGCATACACTATCCCAAACGACCCTTGCTTTGCAGATTCCTCATCAAACGCTGCCGTATCGTCAAGGTCTTTGTGCGCAGTGGAATAAATTGCAAATGGCACAGGATCGGATGTATGTGTTTTTAATGAAATTGGAGTTGGATGGTCTGGCAGAACAAGAATCGTGAAATCCTCGTCAGACTCGCGTGCGTATTCCAATATCCTGCCAACAACCATTTTATCAAAATCCTCTATAGCCTGGATTTTTGCATCAACATCCCCCATGTGTCCCGCCTCATCCGGTGCTTCGACATGCACGAATACAATATCGTGGTTCTTCAGGGATTCGAGTGCATACTCTGCCTTGCCGGAGTAATTCGTATCCAGATACCCTGTCGCACCAGGCACATCAATGACATCCAATCCGGCATAAATGCCGATCCCTTTTAACAGGTCAACGGCAGATATGATAGAACCGGTTATTCCATAAAGTTGCTTGAATTCCGTAAAACTTGGTGCATAACCCTGTCCCCAGAGCCAGATATAATTTGCAGGATTCTTGCCGGCTTTGACTCGCTCGCTGTTCACGGGATGTTTCTCAAGGATAGTTCTTGAAGCATCGGTCAACTCACACAAAAGTTCGCTGTCCTTACCTATAGGCATATACTTATTTTTTGTTTCACCAATGACATCATGCGGCGGCGTGCATTCTGCATCTATGCCAACATCCCCTGAAGCGACCATAAGGTGACGGTAACTTATTCCGGGATAGAACCTTATATTTTCAGTGCCAAGTTCAGAGTCCACCGCTTCAATGAGTATCTTTGCCTCTTCACTTGTAATGTGTCCTGCACTGTAATCCGAAATAATATCATCCTTGATAGTGATCAGGTTACACCGAAACGCCACATCGCCATCACTAAGCGGCACTCTCATGCTTGCAGCTTCAAGCGGAGCCCTGCCGGAATAATACTTTTTAGGGTCATATCCAAGTATAGACATATTTGCAACATCGCTTCCAGGAGGCATCCCGTCCGGCACTGTTCTTGCAAGTCCCATGCATCCATATTTTGAGATATAATCCATGTTTGGAGTATTGGCTTTTTGAAGAACTGTCTTTCCGCCAAATTCATCCATTGGGAAATCTGCCATCCCGTCTCCAATAAGTACCGCGTATTTCATTGGTTCACCATTTGAGTATCTGAATCAAAACACCTATAAACGAATCTATCAATATAATTATATTAAATAAATGGATATATAATCGCATTATACTAACATATTATACAATTGACACTTGAGGTTTGAGGTTTCTATGAGATATATACATTTTGTACTAGTGGGCTTGTGCATCGTCTTATCAGCATTCGTATCTCCTGCATACGGCGCAGAAGTAAATGCAATGATACATTACTCGGAAAAATTTGTGGAGATTAAAGACGAACTTGCACTTGAGCAAGGCTATTCCGTAAAAGTGATAGACATAAACTCCGAAAACGGTGATAGCTGGCTTGAATTGTACTTAAACGGAAACAAAATTGACACTGATGCGTACTTTGCCAAGAAAAATGCACCTTTTGAGTATATCAGAACCGTGACCGATGAAGATGATGAAGAAGAAGATGATGAAGAAACAGATTACCTGATAATTCGCATAACTCCTATTGAAGTGGTGGAAGAACCCATTTCAGTGGAACTAAAAGTAGAGCAGTTCCTTGACACTGAATTAGATGCAGCCGAATACATTATACTTGACGAAACTAAATCAATTCGAATTGGCACACCTCTTGAACTTGAAGAAGAGCACATACTTGAAGCATCTGGTCTGGATGACACATCTGTTACACTTACCCTTAGCAAGAACGGTTATCCGATAAAAGAAGAAGAGGTTGAGAAAGGAGACATGTTCACCTACTCAAAAACCGTTGACGGCAAAGTCATCACTATTTTCATTGCAAAATTCGATGATTTCTTTGTAGGAGCAGATAGTGAAGTGATATTTCTTGAACAAGTATCCCAGAGAGCGAATATCATCATTGAAAGTGATGCCACAATAACAATAGAAGGCGCAGACAGTGCTAAAATTCGTGCCGGTGATTTCGCAATAATTAGTTATACCATTGAAAACGAGGACATTTCTGAGGTTAAAGTGTTACTTGATGGTGAGCAGATCGACCATAGAAGTGGCATCAGTACAGGTACTACATATTCAACTGTAAATAAAACATCGAATGCCGGAATACATGAAGTGGTTTTAACAGCTGTTGCAAGTGATGGAACCATGTCAACTCACACAAAAGCATTCACAGTCGAAGCCAGCATCGCATCCGAAGCGGCAGGACTTGCGGCAGAGGTCGCTTCAGAGGCTGCTTTAGACATGGTGGAAAAGATTGGTGAAGATAATGAGACCGTTGGAAAAGTGCTCGAACTGCCTGGTTTTGGTTTAATGTTATCTGCTATTATGATCGGACTTGTGTTTATGTCCATGCAGGCAAGGAAAAAATAATTAAATTCGTATTTGTATAGCTGGGGTAAGAGAACTGTGTAAATGAGAGTTTCCGATCTGAAGCTGAAACCAACACAAGCGCCGCTAAGCGGCTCATTCCCACACCACTAACGCGAACGGTATGGGCGTTTCCGCGACATTTCAACTTATCAAACAAATGTGGTGCACCACAGCATAGCGTTTTTACATACTAATGTTATTAAAAATGTATGGATTTCATCGCTTTTCCGACAGTCTCATATATGTTCTGTAATTCAGGTTTATTCGACCGATATATATGTATATATTTCATAATGTTTGGAATCCGCCGCCTGCGGCGGGTTGCTGCGCGGGTCTGGCAATGTGGGTTGTGCATAGACATTTCATCTCTTTTTTTCTCAGTACTCAACATCCTGCCGCACAAATATCATCATTCCACTAAACAGGAACAGTAATCCAACCCCTAATTGTATGAGCATGTACTGGTTGAACATCTCGCCACCATAGAGCGCAATCATATCAAGCGTAAGTGGAGAGATCATTGTAATTTTCTCAATCGTGGATGCTGTACTTTCACCTGCAACAGAAAATATTGGCAGGAATATCCACACGGTTGTCAATATTATCATAATCTTCAAGATCCAACCGCCCCGATTTACTGCACTTTCCTCATTCCGGGTAATCGTTGAGAGGAACATGCCGATCGATGCAAACAGGAATGTCGTCACAATACTTGCGATCAATACCTGATTCTTGAGTTGGGCAGCCTGCTCAACTTCGATATACGGTACAAATGATGCACCAATTATCCATATAACACCTGCAAACACCAGAACTATCATCGGGATGGCTGCACCAATTGCCCCAATGAATTTGGATAAATATGCCATTGCCCTTGGTTGAGGGCTTACCAAGAGGTGATACAGCGTCTTTGATTCACGCTCCCTCGCAATACTTGATGCACACAGGCGCACAGACAATTTAGAAAGTGACGACAATGCAATCAATATCGGTGCAATTATGAATAGCGTTATTCCGATATCAACAGGCAGCACCACATCAGGAGGTGTTCCAGAACTTGCAGACTGCAGTGCCGAAACAAAAAACGCCATAAGGAATATCGCAAAGTCCGTCAAGGGTGCAACTCCCTTTTCAAGTTCCATGGGAAACATTGAAAGCAGAGGCATCTCAACCTGCGCAGCACCGTATTCCTGCATATATGCACCATATAATGAAATTGCAAACACAAAAGAAAATAGAATATATGACGTGATCGTCTTTCGCCTGATCGCAAATTTCAACTCATCAAAAATGATGGCGAACACACCCTTGAATAAATTAACCATGATGACCACCTGCATATTTTAAGAATATATCTTCAAGTGTAATCTTTGTCTGCCTTGCTTCAAGTATGTCAGTATGATTCGAAGCCGTATGGATTACCACAGGAATGTCTGTTTTGGAATCGCGTACTTTCACAATAACCCAGCCGCGTTTTTGTGAAACGTCAGTCACACAGTCAAGAGACGTCAGTTTAGACTCCAGTCCATCCATAGTGGAATCATCACTGACCTTAATTTCAATCGCAATGCTTCCGGTTTTGTTCCGCAAAGACTCTATTGTATCCTCAACAACCGTTTTTCCATCCTGAATAATGGTTACACTGTCACATAATTCCTCAACTGTATAAAGGTCGTGGTCAGAAACCAAAATCGTTTTTCCCATCTCCTTTAGATCAAGAATTGTCTCCTTGAACTGCTTCCTGATTACCGGATCAAGCCCGGACATCGGCTCATCCAGAAGCAGAATTTCAGGATCATGCAAAAGTGCAAGAGCAAGCGCAACACGTTTTTTCATACCAGTTGAATAACCTCTTATCAAGCGGTCTGCCGCATCTTCAAGCTGGACAGCAGATATCACATTACGGATAAGGGTTTTAGCTTCTTTTTTCGGCATCCCATAGAGCTTTGAATGGAATACAAGTTCACTTCTCGCTGATTTATCCTCATGCAAGCGCGGGGTTTCAGGAACTACACCTATAAGACTACGTACACTGACACCACGTTTTATTGGAATATCATTTATCATTACCTCGCCCGAATCCACCCGAATAAGTGTCGAAAGTATCTTTATTGTGGTGCTTTTCCCTGCACCATTTGGTCCAATAAGTCCATGTATCGAGCCTTTGTTCACATGCAGGTTCAAACCCTTAAGCGCATCCACTTTTCCAAAACTCTTTGTGAGGTTTTTTGCATCGATCAAAATATCACCAACGGATGTTCATTTGTTTTTAAATGTACAAGCATTCATCAATTTGTACCAGCGATAACAGAAAATAACAATTAGAACAACGCTTGTAAATTCAAATATATTAGAAATATACCCAAGTTCTGTAAGTTTTATATTAAGTAGGGGTATTGTACTATTGTACACAATTGCAATAGCCTGATGAAAAATGATCAATGTTCCTATCCAGAAAAGATATATCCAGTTATTGTACAGGAACTTTTCATCAAGATACACTTTTGATTTTAACATTGACTTGTCTATATTATTCCACATCAGGAATATCTGGATGACAAATATTAATCCTATTAATGCGACAAGCATACCGGTCCAACTAAATATTATCAATTCCACGATAAGTCCTTTTTTAATTCATATTACATTATCAATTAAAATATAATTAATGGCGTATATATGTTACGACGAAAAACATACATATCTGGCATATCAATACGGATATCTTATCGATTAAATTCCAATATGCAATTCATTTTTGATTCATAATCTTTATATTGCACTGTAGTATTAATACTGTCATTACCTGCTATAACAACATAATGTAAAGTGTGAGAAAATCATGAGAATCGTAATGAAATTCGGTGGCACGTCCATCGCAGACGGAAAAAAGATTCGACATGTCGCAGAACTTTTGAAGAGTTACTATGATAATGGTGATGAAGTAGTAGCGATAACATCAGCACTCGGTGGCGTAACTGACGGCTTGCTTGATAATTCCATAAATTCATCAAAAAAAGGCAAAGTCTCCCAGATAAAGGAATTCATGGCAGACCTGACCAAAAAACACTACGATGCAATCCATGATGCAGTTGATGACGAAAAAATCATCGATGAGATTATCCAAAAGATCGACAGCAGGATCGATGAACTGGAAAAAGCACTCATTGGCATCTGTTATCTTGGCGAACTTACACCACGTTCGATCGATTCCATCTCATCCTATGGTGAGAGACTTGCAGTACCTATAGTCTGCGGCGCGATCAGATCACTTGGAATTAAATCACAGGCGTTTACAGGTGGCGAAGTTGGTATTGTAACAACCGATGAATACGGTCATGCAAGACCACTTGAAAAAACATATGAACAGGTACATGAACAACTCACCCCACTTCTTGAAGATCACATACCTGTTGTCACAGGATTTATTGCAGAGAATGAAGAGGGGATCATCACAACGCTCGGTAGGGGTGGCTCTGATTTTTCGGCATCGATCATCGGTGCATCGATCAAAGCTGACGAGATCTGGCTTTGGAAAGAGGTTCATGGCATCATGACCACTGACCCAAAGATCGTACCTGATGCAAAACCCATTCCACAGATATCATATATCGAAGCAATGGAATTATCTTATTTCGGAGCAAAGGTCCTGCACCCAAGGTCTATTGAACCTGCAATGAGACATGGTATACCTGTCCGTGTGAAAAACACATTTGAGGTAGATTTCCCAGGTACACTCATATTGGCTGACCAAAAACAGAGTGAAGAAGTGGTCAAAGCGGTCACGCTCATTCGAAATGTTGCATTGGTGAACATTTCCGGTGCAGGAATGGTCGGAACGATCGGTACGGCTGGACGTATGTTTACAACACTTGCCGATGCAGGTGTGAATATCATAATGATAAGTCAGGGTTCGTCTGAAGCGAATATGTCAATTGTAGTGGATTGTACACATCTTAATGCAGCAGTTGAATCTATCAATTCCGAATTCGATCGTGGTGTTGTGCGGTATGTGACCCATGACACGAATATATGCGTAGTGGCTGTCGTTGGTGCAGGAATGGCAGGCATTCCCGGTGTCGCAGGCAAATTATTTGATGCACTCGGAACTGCAAAGATCAATGTGATAATGATAAGTCAGGGTTCTTCACAACACAATATCTCGTTTGTTGTTAGTGAAGATTCTGCAACCCAGGCAGTTAAGATCCTGCATGATGTATTTGAACTTGATAAATGATTATGGAATTATTATATAATAGGAACCGAGGCTAGACGTTGAACGAAAAGCATCTAACATACGCAGATTCCGGCGTTGATATCAAACAGGAAGAAACTACGATCAAAGCACTTACCAGTCAAATGACCTACAAGCGCACCGGACTTGGCGCGCCTCTTACTGATATTGGACATTACGCAGGTCTTATCGATTTTGGAGAATATGCACTTGCAATGGCAACCGATGGTGTTGGTTCAAAAGTTATGATCGCAAATGAGATGAAGCGATGGAATACTGTTGGGATTGACTGTGTTGCAATGAACGTCAATGATCTGCTGGCTGTCGGGATTGAACCCTTATCCTTTGTAGATTACCTTGCACTGGAAACCCATTCCGAAAACTTTGCCGAGCAGATCGGTGAAGGGCTTGTCAAAGGTGCAGAGATGTCACGCATGACGATCGTTGGCGGCGAGACCGCAACACTTCCTGAGATAGTGAACGGCTTTGATCTTGCAGGCACCTGTCTTGGAATGGTCAAAAAAGACGAGATCATCACAGGCGAACGTGTTCAACTCGGTGATATGGTTGTCGGAATACCGGCAAGCGGCGTACATAGCAACGGATATACGCTTGTGAGGAAGATTATCAAGGAATCCAAATATTCATATCACGACCCATTTCCCAATAATCCTTCAACCACGATCGGGGACGAACTCCTGATTCCAACCAGGATATACATGGAAGTATTGGATGTGGTCAAAAAATGCGACGTGCACGGACTTGCACACATAACCGGAAGCGGTCTATTGAAACTTGCAAGGGTTACGGATCTTGGTTTTGATTTCTATGATCCGATCGAACCAAACGATATCTTCAAGTTTTTGCAAAATGAAGGCGGAGTGACTGATCTTGAGATGTACAGGACCTTCAACATGGGCATGGGATTCCTGATCATACTTTCGGAAGATGATGCAGAGAAAGCCGCAAGCATGACAGGCGGGAAAATCGTTGGAAGAATTGTTGAGAGCGGGATTAAAGTTCGTGATATTTTGATTGAATAATTACTACTGTAGGATTAAAATATGTCATGTATCAATGAAATAACTGATGAGATTCTGTTAAGTAGCGCTACTCCAAAACAGTGTGAGGAGTTTGTAAAAAAGAATACGGATGAAATGTATTACGTAACCGCTGGTTACAAGATTCGTGGAGTTGCTCTTTTAGGAAAAGATACAATTCCTGTTGGTATAAGTGGTTCAGACATTGTTTTCCAGTTCGTTAAACCATGCAGGGGATTTTATGTGTTGAAGATCAAGGATGCGAAGGATGAAATCGAAAAGTTGCGAGCCGGTTTTAAGAAATGAGTCTTTTTTATCATCTTTTGGTTTGACTGGGAACTAAATATATTTCTACATCCAAACCCAATAACTGCGCATGAATACAATAGTCTCTATCGTGCGCTGTCCCGATTATTCACAGGCAAAGGATTCGATCATTGAATCGCTTGATCTTATCGGCGGACTTGATAAGATTATTAAACCCGGCGACCGTGTTCTTCTAAAAGCCAATATACTTGCCGCTCGTCCGCCGGAAGATGCTGTTACTACACATCCTGCAGTGATAACTGCAATGTGCGAACTCGTATCTGATATTGGTGCAATTCCGATTGTAGGGGATGGATCCGGCATTACACATCCGGGTGCGACTGCCGAGGCACTGAAGATGTCCGGTATCAAGGATGCTGCACAAAAATGTGGTGCAGAAATTGTTAATTTTGAGACTGCGGGTTTTGTTGAGGTCGATGTGCCGGATGCAAAACAATTTCCGCGCCTGTACATAGCAAAACCTATTCTTGAAGTCGATGTTATTATCTCGCTTCCAAAACTCAAGACCCATGAACTGATGTACTACACCGGAGCCGTCAAAAACTTTTTTGGTGCTGTGCCTTTGAAAACACGAAAACAGGCGCATCTTCTTGCAAAGCGCGATCTGTTCGGAGAAGCTGTTGTTGATATATATTCAATCGTCAAACCGCATCTTGCAGTCATGGATGGCGTTGTGGGGATGGAGGGCAATGGTCCGGCGCATGGCACACCTATTAACACAGGCGTTATCATTGCAAGTTATGATTGTGTTGCGCTGGACATGGTTGCATCAGAACTGATTGGATTTGAACCAATGCTGATTCCAACAAACCACGCTGCTCTTGAGAGAAAACTCAGTACAGGACAACCAAAAATTGTCGGAACACCACTTGAGGATGTAAAAGTGAAGTTCAAAGAATCGACTGGTGGCATTACGACAATGGCGCCTGCTTTTATAACCGGCAGGCTTGGAAAACTTTTCACAATGAGACCACATATAAATACAGAAAAATGTGTGCTTTGTGGTACATGTGTATTGAATTGTTCTCCACATGCAATTGAAGAAATTGATGGGAAACTTAAGATCAATGACGATAAGTGTATCCAATGTTACTGCTGCCGTGAACTTTGTCCACACAATGCAGTTGAAATAAAAAGATCAATGATAGCGAAGATACTGACACGTATGAATGAAACCAGAAGTTAATGTACAGAATATCCTAAAAAAAAGAGAAGAAGATCACAACTGCATATACCGTGCAGCATCTCCAAGATCTTCTTCAATTCTAAGTAACTGGTTGTATTTTGCAGTACGCTCACTTCGTGCAGGTGCGCCTGTCTTGATAAGATCTGCACCAATTGCAACAGAAATATCTGCAATTGTATCATCTTCGGTTTCAGCTGAACGATGACTTACTACAACATTATAACCGTTGCGGGATGCCATGTTTGCTGCGTCGAACGCTTCGGAAATTGTACCGATCTGGTTCACTTTCAAAAGCAGTGCGTTTGCAGCGTTCATCTCAATACCCTTGCCAAGTCTTTCGACATTGGTCACAAACAGGTCGTCTCCTATGATGATCGTATCCCATAGTTCACTGGTTAGACTCGCAAAGTCTTCAAATGAATCTTCATGGAACGGGTCTTCTATGAGTATTATAGGATATGTATCCACAAGTTCAATGTAATAATCTACAAGTTCACCTGGAGTCAACATCTTTCCATCAATGGAATAATGCGTGCCATCAAAAAACTCTGATGCTGCTGCATCCATACCGATAGTAATTTCAGTTTCAGAATATCCTGCTTCATCAATAGAACTCACAAGAGCATCAAGTGCATCGGCTGTCATGGCAAGTGGGGGTGCATAACCACCTTCATATCCAACATTGGTCGCAGATGCCCCGTATTTTGCCTCCAGGACTTTCCCAAGTGCATGATATGTTTCAGTTCCCATCTGAAGTGCTTTTGTATATGTTTCGGCACCCTTTGGCTGGATCATGAATTCCTGTATCGAAAGATTATTTCCGGCATGCTGTCCGCCGTTTAGTACGTTCATTGTAGGGACTGGCAATGTATATGAATTAGAACCTCCAAAATAGCGGTACAGTGGCATATTAAGTGAATCGGCTGCCGCCTTTGCAATAGCCATAGATACGCCAAGAATGGAATTTGCACCAAGACCGGACTTGTTATCTGTACCATCCAGCTCGATCATCAAATTATCTATCTTTCGCTGGCTTCGCACGTCCATTCCGAGGATCTCACTTGCAATAGCCCGATTGACGTTATCAACAGCTTCCAATACACCCTTGCCATTATATCGATCTTCTTTGTCACGAAGTTCAAGAACTTCATTTGTGCCGGTAGATGCACCGGATGGTACACTCGCTCTTCCAAATCCAACATCAGTATACACATCAACTTCAACTGTAGGATTCCCTCTGGAATCCAATATCTCCCGTGCATGTACCTTTTTGATATTATACTTGTTTTCATTTCCAATGTATACCATATCATTTCACCTTCTTAAATATTTATAATCCATGAATTGCTACAAACGTATATATTGTTACCGTTTGTTGGATAATATTAAATTGAAATGATCGAATTTCATATGGCCTGATTAAATTGTATCTTAATATTATATTAACACAAATTATATAAACAAACAAGTAATATTATGAAATTATGATTAATGATATCCAATTACTAAGTGATACGGAGTATGAGATTATTGAGCTACTTCAAAGTCTAAAAGTTCCAAGGACAGAATCTATAGCCATTGCTTGTCTTCTATGTGGCAAAGAATTAACGTCACAAACCATTGAAAGATCATCAGGTTTAAGGCAACCGGAAGTTAGTGTTGCTATGCGTCCACTTCGGGAAAGGGAATGGATTGATGAGAAAAATGTGAAAAAGACAAATGGAAAAGGAAGACCTACAAAGTACTATAAGCTCATTGTTCCATTAAGCACCATTATAAATACGTTTGAATCAGAGATTATACAAAATCACAAAATGGTAATGGATAGCATCACCCAGCTTCGTGAACTCAGGTTAAAATGACTACTGGTCAGTTACCAATGATCAAATGACCATCATTATTTTAATTGTAGGTAGAATCTCTTTTTAGACTTTTTTGTTAGAGGATTTCGATAGAAATTCTCGATAAACTCCTATATTTCACCAATTTTTTGTATATCGCTTATAAGTGGATTGGTGAAGATATCAGATAATAGTAATCCTTGTTAATCTTTGAACCGTATTGGTGCAAATCCTTTTGTACTGTCAAATACGCGACTTGCCGAGATGCCATTGATCTCTAAAATAAACACTTCAAGTACCATAAATGCTTCACTTTCGCCACGCATACATCCAACTTTTGCACTATCACCACGCCCTGCAGCAGTGTGAAGATGGATCTTTGGGGTTCCATTTTCTGAAAAGATATTTCCAACACCAACCACTTCATGCACATCATTGTATTCTGTCCACATAGGATTGGGCGGCATTGAGTTTTCCTTTGGTCCGGTCACAAGTTTCGCTTTTCCTACAGCACCCAGCAGGACAAACATCGCGGATTCGATTTTTTCACCCTTTGCAAGTTTTTCGAGTTCATCAAGCAGGTCATCCCCGTGGTCAACCCTTGCTGTAAACACTCTTCCAATTGTTCCTTTTGTATATTCCATTTTTTCCTGCCTCAATTATTGTATTGTTCAGATCTCAAATCAATCTCAAGAGATTGTCATTTTACTGTAATCGTTTCACATACTTAAATGTACTTTACATCTTGTGATTTAAAATCGATGGCGTCATTCTAGTGTCGAGTCAACTATCAAGTGTCTGGTTATTAAGATAGGTTATATGGCACAATTTCAATTTTCTAAACTCCAAGATGACCGATCGGTTTCTACACAGTGCCGCCAGCGCACCGACTTAGGAACACACGCGGGCAAATTATACATACATGCTGCATACATACGGGTGCCGATGTTAAAAAGAAAGTCACAGCAATTGACCTATACTAAAGAAAATGGAGCATCCGTTTCCGCCGCAGGCGGCGGATTCCACTGCCACCAAACCCACAACAACTCAACAACCCAACCATGCAATTCTCATATCTGCAAATATGACGCCGATTAAAAACCGTTTTGTGTTTCGCGTTCATGGTGTAGAAACGTGCCGCGCTTTTGCGCGGTCGCGTCGTTTTTTGCATCTGTCTTAACCCCTTCTGTCCCGCGACATTGTGTTGTTGACATGACACTAGCATTTGTGCAAACAAAGTTAGACAGCCACACACTAATATCCGCATCGTGCACGTCCCTGTATGCATCCTCAACAAGTGCAACAAAATCCCTCTGGATCTCAGGTCTTCTCACATCAGACATAACTAAAAGAAATTGTGGATACTTTCTAATCAACTCCCTTGCTTCCTGAAGTTCATAATCCGTAACATTTTGTAATTCCCTCACAAAATCATCCACATTACACAAAACAGTTTTGCCATAATACGAATTTTAAAGATTCGATAAAAACAGCAAGAAGAGCCCCATATTTAGTCATTTACTTCGTAGTTTTACTTCTACCTGTACGTCTTCGAATGTGAATTCTACTCCACCGATGGTTCAACTCCTCAAGCGTATTATGTCTAACCACATCCAAAATCTCCCCTTCATTGTTCACAACTTCCACAAACAATTCATCCATGTGACTTTGACAATTTTCATATATCTTTTTCTACACCTTTCTAACTCGCCGCCAACTCTTTCTCATTTTGAGTTCTTTTTAAATTAGGGGTTGTTATCAGGGAAAGTAAAGATTAAGGAAAAAATGAAGGTTGCAAGCAAATGAACCTTTTGGATTTCAAATAAAAAAATATAATGCGACGGCATGTCATGACTTACAGCTCTGCTGCGGTTGGGTGTACCGTCGCAACGTTTGACTTTATCAAAGATCAGAGTTCACGTACAATATGGATATTATTGAAAGGGATATTATGTTTTTTACCTATATGATCTCCTTCAAGCGGGTAAAATACCAAGTATTGGTCTTCATGTTTTACTTCAACGATCTCAGCTGTTGCTATCCAGCTGTCAAAAGTCGATTTTCCATCATCGCCGATATAACGCCTAGATTCGATTAAAAATTTTCTTTCAGACATAGTAATAATTTCACTCCATATGATTTAATATTTCAATCATTTAATACAACCTAATAGACTATAATATTTTCCCATTGCATCAGGATTAGCTTGGAGACTTGTCGATAAATCACGTTATTTTAACGCTCAAAAACACCTGGTATAACCACTAAACTGATGTGTTTTCTGGTTGCATATAAAGTAACCAGTATCAATTTCAGAGACTTTTTATTTTTTTCTCTATGGCTATTATGTCTGAACTAATTATTCTTCAATTGTGGAAATGTCCGCGCCCAATGAGCGCATTTTGTCAAAGAAATCAGGATATGATATTGATACGGATTCGGCTGTGTCAATTGTTGTGTTGCCTGCTACCATTCCGGCAATTGTGAGCGCCATCACTATACGATGGTCGTGCCAGCCGTTTACGTCAGCTCCAACGAGATTCCCGCCTGTGATGGTCAATTTGTCAGTTTCTTCTTTGACTTTGATTCCCATTTTTGTCAGTTCCACTGCCATCGCGCGCAGTCGATCGGTTTCTTTGTACCTGACATGTTCAGCGTTTTCAATCACTGTCACGCCGTTTGCGACTGCTGCAAGAACTGCGACTGTCGGGACAAGATCAGGTGTTGCGCCTGCATCAACTGTGATTCCGTGAAGTTCACTACCCATTACTGTGACAATTCCTTCTTCGGAATCCCATTCAATGTTCGCACCCATGCGCCTGAGGATATCTATTATTGCAATATCTCCCTGTTCCGATCTGAACAGGTTTTTGACGATGACATCCGAGCCGGTCAATGCGGCAGCGGCGAGCAGGTACGATGCGGATGAGAAATCACCAGGCACGGTGTACTCCTTGAGATTATATTTCTGGTTTGCCGGAATTATGAACTTGGTGTTGTTCGTGTTCTCAACATGAATTTCCCCGCTGGCATTTTTGATTATATCTAGTGTGATATCGACATAGGGTTTTGATTTGAGTTCTCCTTTTATGGAGAGTGTAGTACTGTTATTCGTAAGAGGTGTAGCAATCAAAAGTGCGGATATGAACTGTGAACTTATAGACCCGTCAATCTGAACGATCGCACCCTTAAGACCGCCACGCACAACGATTGGAGCGCAAGTGTTGTTTCGTGTTGAATATGCTTCAACCCCAAGATCGTTGAGTACTTCAAGCAGTGGTCCGTTTGGTCTTGTTCTTATTGAACTGTCTCCTGTGAGAACAGTTATTCCATCTGCAAGCGCAGAAACGGCTGTCATGAAACGCAGTGTTGTTCCTGAATTTGCAACATCGATCACATCATCCGGCACACCGGGTTTTCCATCTACGCCGCGTATGATAAGATCGTCGTTATGTCTTTCAATATGTGCACCAAACATCTCACATGCGTGGATGGTTGCCATTGTGTCAGCCGATAGCAGTGGTTTGTGAATGATGGATTTATGTGAAAGGGCTGCTACTGTTATTGCCCTGTGGGTGTAACTTTTCGATGGCGGCGCGTACAGTTCACCGTATATTTTTGATTTGTTGACTGTGACTTTCATTTTTTACTGAACCCCTTTTATGATGTCCTCGATCTTATCCCAATCGTGATCATAGATGTGTGCCGAAACACTGACGGTTGTTATCTTTCCAGCCGGCACCCCGACTTTTTCCGCAACATATTCGAGCAGTTTTGACAAACCATAAAGGTTTGCAGGATATGCTCCTGCGAAATCGTGGCTTCTGAACAGTGTAGTCAGGTGCACTTTCCCTTCACGTATTTTGAAGTCGTCGATTATCATGCACGGGACTTCATCAACAACAGTGTCGGTTGTTGGAACCCATGTCACCGCAGTTGCACGGCGAGTTGTTTTGCTGTCTTTTAGTTTTTTGATGACATAAGCGATCTGATCAATTTTGTCATCCCAGTTGCGAAGACGCTGCCCGTAGGTGTATTCGAAATCCTGCACGTTCTCCCCTGTTACCAACTGTTTGGCATATTCTTCCAGACGCTCTTCATTCCATGAGATGTCTTTTGGAATATTGTCGGAGTACGGGTCTTCAATAACGATCATCAAGTTCAGGAACTCACGTATCTGGCTCCCCCTCTCATCAGTTATTACGCTGCCATGGTTCCAGATTATATTAAGCCCGCGATACCACGCATCACTTATGGTGCTGGCTTTTATGATCCTTCCAATTACTGCATCTTCTGTCATGAAAAACCTCTTTTGGTTGGTTAATTGTTTTTAGTAAATTGAGTATTAACTCTGGTGGTAGTACGATTTAAGTCTACTTTTGAATGCATTTTATGATATAAAATAGGTGTCGTTTGAGTGTGGATGTTGGTGGGGTGTGTATTAATAAGTCAAGTTGTTTAACTCGTCTTCAAGTTCTGAAATGTCTTCTTCAACATTGTTTTTGATTTCATTTGGATATTCCTTGAAATCACTAATATCGATTTCCGATATTAGTTTGTTTTGAACCAATAAATCAATAAAATCAGCATAAGATTGCTTATGCTTTTCAGATGTAAGGTGTAAAAATGGAACAATGTCTTCTAATTGATACACATTTTTGAATTCTTGGGCAATAGGGTAAGCAAAATAGTAGTCATCACCATCTTTTTCAAAACCATGTGTCTTTAAAAAATAACGAAATGGAAAATATAGTTTTTCAAGACTTTTTTCCGCACGAGCAATTTTGCGACTTGTTTTTGATTCAT
>DQIO01000025.1 GCA_020793555.1 Methanosarcinaceae archaeon
TTACTGTATTGTTATTACTGTTTTTGATTGCATAACTGGATTATGGAACTGTGCCCAGATTATGTACTTCTAGTTAATTCGACCGGAAGGAGATTTTTCTCATTTCAGGTTTACAATATCCAGTTAATTGTCTTCAATAATTGCTTTTATTCCTGAACTTACATCGTTCTTGCCAGTGTATTCCATCATCCCTTGCCAGCGTTTTTGCAATTTGCATAAATGCAGGAACGGATTATTATCCGGTGTTGCATCGGTCTTTGCAATGGTAATATTGTTCATTGTTGCTTCACTGCACATACTGTCGCCTTCTGCCAGATAATCCTTTGAAAGCAATTCACATGACATTTTTATCTTCTCTTCAAGGTCACTTTTTAAGAAACAGCCGGGATAAGGGTCAAGGTCCTCAGGCAATATCCTTGTCATGCCTTCCACATCTACCTGATCCCTGATCTTTTCCCTTTCGTAAACAAAACGATAAATATCTTCCCTTAACTGCTTCCATGTAAAATGAGTCTTAGTTGGCGGTAAGTGCTTAATTGATAATTTGTTATCCAGATAAAATGCAAATCCGAACATCTTTGCATTCATCAAAAAATCAATATCCTCCCCCCTTGGAACCATCGGATCAAAAGGCACTATTGTGAACATGTTCCGATGGACTACCATATTCCCACCAAAAACAAAAGGAGTTTCTTTAAGTCGCGGTTCTTTTCCGATCACAAGATCAAATGCCTTGTTCATACATTCATTTTTGTCCCAATATTTCATCCATGGCTGGGATGGCCTATTCGCATGGTAATCCCCATCAGGCTGCAAATAATATCCAGCTACTGCATTGACAGTTTTCCCTTCTAATTTCTTGCCAATGAACTCTTTTGCTTTTGACATGAATTCAGGGTCTTCGAAAACCTCGTCATCATCAATGAGCACTGCAATGTCCGATCCCATTATATGTGGAATGAACATGCAAAGGTTCCGTATATTTGAATACCCTTCAATTTTGAGCAAGTCTGCACTATCGTTTTTTCCTGCACCGATCAATATGTCATGTATCTGCTTAAGGTGAGAAGGTCCAAAAAGCAATATTTCCACTCCTGCAGTGGGCGCTGCCGATCGAATAATATCAGCAACTTTCTTTTCGACCTCATCCCCGATGTCCCTTGAAGTCGGTGCTGCAATGATCACCAACTGGAAATCCTTATCATTCAATATTCCAATGCTCTCTATTGCCCTCTGCAACGTACCTTCCATATCAAGAGGTGTGGGATGGTCATATACCAGATCTCCTTCCTTCCAGCCGATGCTACTCTCGCGTGCCCAATAGGACGGAATTACCATTGTCGTTTTCAATTTTTTGTCTCCGGATGCTTTTGTTTGTTGTATGATTAGCACTTAATATAAGCGTTCTTAATCGCGATAATCCATACCTGCGATGTGATTTAAAAGAATGTGTATTGAGTTTTGAATAGTTTTTGATAAAATTAATAGTTGACACGACACTAGTGTCGTGTCAATCATATTATGTCGCGGGACGGAAGGGGTTAAGACGGATGCAAAAAACGACGCGACCGCGCGCAGTGCGGCATGTTTCTACACCATGAACGTAAAATACAAAACCGTTTTTAAGCGGCGTCATATTTGCAGATACGAGAATTGCATTGTTGGATTTTGGGTTATGGGTTATGGGTTTGGCAGCAGTGGAATCCGCCGCCTGCGGCGGAAACTGATGTTC
>DQIO01000024.1 GCA_020793555.1 Methanosarcinaceae archaeon
GTCAGTCAGGAAAGAACTCCTGACTCCACACTTATCAATATAAGGCGGTGATAAACAATTTATGATCCCACACCGTTAAGGTGAAGGGAACTCATAATATGCACAATGGTATATAAGCATTCCCCGCGTGGTCACCCACATCGGAAAATTACTTTAATAATCCATTCACTCCACCTCTAGTTTGGCTCGAAATGACTCCAGACAAGTCCGGTTTCATTGGCTTCAAGCCTCCCCAAGGGAAGCAGCCCTACAACCACACGCTTGTATATAAGCATTGCGAGCACCTCTACAAGATTCATCCTTTTTGATCCAGAATAACGTTTTGTTTTTATAGTATAATCGATTAAACATTCCTGATTATTATGACTATTAAAACAAAACTGAGGGATCGATTTTTACATCACTGAATCAATCCGGAACGCACAAGTAAGCATTTTTGATACAACCCTGCGCGACGGGGAACAGACACCGGGCGTGTCACTTACCCCAAAGCAAAAGATAAAGATCGCACATCAACTCGACAAACTTGGAGTTGACGTCATCGAAGCCGGTTTCCCAATATCATCCGCAGGAGACAAAGAATCCGTCAAATCAATCGCAAACGCAGGATTGACCCTCGACGTATGCGGTCTTGCCCGCGTCCTTACAAAAGACCTGGACACATGCCTTGACTGCGGCGTGGACATGATACACACATTCGTATCAACATCAGACATCCAGCGAATACATACTATAAAGAAAAGCCGTGAAGAAGTCATAGACATGGCTGTTGCCGCCGTAGAGCACATCAAAGACCACGGCGTCAAATGCATGTTCTCAGCAATGGACGCAACACGAACAGACCTTGACTACCTTCTGGAAGTATTCAAAGTCGTAGAAAACGCAGGCTGCGATATCATCAACGTACCCGATACAGTCGGCGTAATGGTACCGTCTGCAATGTACACCCTAATCAGAAAAATCGACGAAAACGTCAACATACCAATTGACGTACACTGTCACAACGACTTCGGACTCGCATCCGCAAACAGCCTGCTCGCAGTCGAAGCCGGTGCAAGACAGGTACAAGTCACAATAAACGGACTTGGTGAGCGCGCAGGCAATGCCGACCTCGCACAGACCGTAATGAGCCTGCATTCAATGTACGGCGCAAAAACGAACATCAACACAGAATGCATATTCGAAACCTCACAACTGGTCGAACGCTACACAGGCGTGCGCCTCCAGCCACACATGCCGATCGTCGGCGAAAACGCATTCGCACACGAGTCTGGAATTCACACCCACGGCGTGCTTGAAAGATCAGACACGTTCGAACCGGGCATCATGACACCTGAGATGGTAGGCCACACAAGACGGATCGTGCTCGGCAAACATGCAGGGAAACATGCAGTCAAACAATCGCTTGAATCAGCCGGCATCCATCCAACAGATGAACAGCTGACAGAGATCCTGAACCGAATAAAAATAATCGCAGACAAAGGCAAACGCATCACCGATGCAGACCTTTATGCAGTTGCGTCAGTCGTACTGGGTAAAGCTGAAGGTGAAGAAAGGATCAAACTCAAAGAACTCTCAGTCATGACCGGCAACATAACAACACCTGCAGCCGTTGTAAAACTTATAATAAACGGCGAAGAAACAGTCACCGCAAACACTGGTGTCGGTCCGGTAGATGCCGCACTCAATGCCGTGCAGAACATGATCGGAGAGCACACAAAGATCAAAGTGCATGACTTCCGTATCGAAGCGATCTCAGGCGGATCCGACGCCCTTGCAGAAGTGACCATCGGTGTGGAGGACGAAAAAGGACGGATCGTAACAGCGCACTCGGCAAGTGCTGACATTGTACTAGCATCAGTAGATGCGCTCATCACAGCCATCAACATGCTGTACAAATGATCCACCCATACAACGCATAATGATGATCGATTCCCACTGCCATCTTGACTTTCCCCGATTCGACAGCGACCGCTACGAAGTTATCGAGCGCGCGCGTATCGCCGGCGTGGATGAGATCATCAACTCCGGCGTAGACTACAAGACAAACCTCTCAACACTTTCGCTTGCTGATAAATATGAACATATCCACGCAACGCTCGGTTTGGGTCCGGGAGTTGCCACAAGTAAAAGTGATGATGATATCGGGCACATCCTGTCCCAGATCGAACAGAACATCGAAAATGCAGTGGGAGTCGGTGAAGCAGGGCTTGACCACTTCCACTGCAAAACCGATGCAGGCAGGGCGCGCCAGATGGAAGTGTTCAAAAAAGTGATCGAGATCGCTGAAACAGTTGACAAGCCGCTCGTAATTCATGGAAGGGATGCAGAATATGAAGCACTGCAACTTGTCCGGCATCTGAACAACGTGGTGTTCCACTGCTATGGCGGCTCACTTAAAACAATGAACCAGATAACAGATGCGGGATATTATGTATCCATTCCAACGCTCGTATGCTTCTCAAAACACCATCAATCCCTTGCAAAGCACCTGCCGCTTGAGAGAATGGTCATCGAAACCGACAGCCCATATCTCTCCCCCAGAAAAGGACGGAACGAGCCCGCATTCCTTGTAGATTCGGTTGCAACTATAGCAAAACTTCGCGCCATGGAAGAAATAGAAGTTGCACAGGTTACAGCACAAAACACACGTCGGGTTTTTGGACTTTGAGATATTATTGAATGTAAGTATTATGATACACTACAACAGGAGTGCAGAACATGAATGTTGAAAAGATCAACGCATCCCCTTATGACGCCAACACGTACCTTGTTAACAAAAGAATACTGATCGATACAGGCATGAGTCCACATTCCCTGTATGAAGAGATCGAAAAACATGTCGATCCAAAAAACATTGAACTCATCATACTGACACACTGCCATTACGATCACACCGGAGCAGCAGCAGATATCGCAGAAAAATGTGATGCAAAGGTTGCGATACACCGTGATGATATAGAACTCCTGAATGATAACACGGGAAGTGTCGCGTCAATGTTCGGGCATCCTGCACCTGCGGTTGTACCATCAGTTATTTTTGAAGGCGGAGAGAAGATACCGATTAGCAATAACGAAAACCTTGAAGTGATACACACACCAGGGCACACACCAGGTGGGATCTGCCTCTTTGAACCTAACTCAAAAAGCCTGTTTTCGGGAGATACCGTATTTCCACAAGGCAGCATCGGGCGCACCGATTTTATGGGCGGCTCATCCGGTGAACTGACAAGATCGATCGAAAAACTCACACAACTGGATGTTGATATACTCTATCCGGGTCATGGCATTGTGACCGATGAAAATGTCAATGCACAGATACACCTATCCTTACAAATGTCCGCAGTTATGCGTTGAACAGAGTTACACCCATGGCAAAAAATTCAAATTCAAAAACTAGATCTAAATCTAAAGATCGGGCAGGACCCAATTCAAAAAACAAGATCAAGCCTGCTCCAGTCTCACTTTTTCTTCCAATCAACCTCAAAAATGCAGAAAAACGTGGATGGGACGAGTTAGACATAATTATCATAACAGGAGACGCATACGTAGACCATCCGAACTTTGGCGCAGCGATTATCGGGCGCGTGCTCGAAGATGCGGGGTTTAAAGTCGGCATAATTGCACAACCCAAGTGGGACAGTGTTGATGATTTTAAGAAACTTGGTAAACCGCGCCTCTTTTTTGCAGTAACTGCCGGAAATACGGATTCAATGGTGAGCAACTACACACCATCCCAAAGACTGCGGCGCGATGATTCATATTCCCCGGGTGGCAAGACCGGACTTCGCCCAAACCGTGCTGTTGTTGTTTATTCCAACCGCATCAAAGAAGCATATCCCGATACCCCGATTGTAATCGGCGGCATTGAAGCATCCCTTCGCAGGTTCGCCCATTATGATTACTGGTCTGACAAGGTGCGCCAGTCCATTCTGGCAGATGCGCCTGCAAACCTGTTGGTGTACGGGATGGGAGAACACCAGACAGTTGAGATTGCGAAACGCCTGGACGGCGGCGAGCAGATCGATGAACTTCGTGACATTGACGGAACTGCATGGAAAATGGAGGTCAAGAAATGGCGTGAAGCAAAAGCCAAAACCGAGACTAAACTCGCAGACAAATACATTGAACTGCCAGCCTATACCGAAGTATCAAAAGACAAGGTGCTATATGCAAATGCATTCAAAACCACTGAACTTGAACAGGATGCCGTTCGCGGAAAGGGGTTGGTGCAGCCGCATCCAAAGACCGTGATCATCCAGAACAAGCCGATGCGAGCGTTGTCGCAGGAAGAACTCGACCATGTCTACGAGCTTCCATTTACAAGAGAATCACACCCGTCCTACAAGGAACCTGTTCCTGCACTTGATGTGGTGAAGTTCTCGATTACCACGCATCGAGGCTGTTTCGGCTCATGCTCGTTCTGTTCCATCAGCATGCATCAGGGAAGGATGATTACAAGCCGTAGCATTGATTCCGTTCTGCGCGAGGCTGAACGATTGACCAAGATCCGAGGGTTTAAGGGCACCATCAACGGGGTTGGCGGACCTTCTGCCAATATGTACGGGATGGAGTGCAAGAAATGGGAGAAAAACGGCGCGTGCAAGGACAAATTGTGTTTGTATCCGGAACCCTGCCCGTCCCTTGATACAAGTCACGCACAAACAATTGAAATGATGCGCCGCCTGCGCGATGTTGAAGGGGTTTCAAAGGTGTTTGTGGGGTACGGGGTGCGCTACGATCTTGCGCTGCTGGATGAAGGATATATGGAAGAACTCTGCGCGCACCATGTTAGCGGGCAACTTAAGGTCGCGCCTGAACACTATATTAAGCAGGTGACAGATTCCATGCGAAAACCCGGGCGCGAGGTGTTCGAGAGGTTTGCCGAGAAGTTCAGGGAGATTAATAAGAAACTTGGCAAGGAACAGTACCTTGTTACATTCCTGATATCGAGCCACCCGGGATGCACGATGAATGATATGATCGAACTTGCAGAGTACATACGCGACAAGAGGATGTACACAAAACAGGTACAAGATTTCACCCCGACCCCGATGACAGCCGCGACATGCATGTTCCACACCGGACTTGATCCGTTCACTGGTGAAGAGATCTATGTTGCAAGAGGACAGAGAGAAAAACGAATGCAGCGCGCACTTTTGCGGTATAAGGATCCTGAGAATTATAATCTTGTGCATGATGCGCTTGATAAGGCAGGGCGGAAGGATCTGGTTGGAACTGCGTGGAATTGTTTGATTGGGCGGAAGAAGTGGTAGGTTTGGTTTGGAAGCTGTACTTAAAATCTACTTGCTATCTTTTGTAGATTTTACGCCATGGCCTACCACCCTAATAAAAATCCTACGTGGGTTGTAGTCAACATCACATAAAACACGATAATCACCAACCCGAATTCTGAAACCGTACTGGTGTTCTTTTAGAACTTCGAGTTCAAAACCTGTTTCCCCCACCAACCTTACTTTTTTTACAATGCGTGAGGATACACCCGATGGTAATTTCCTTAGCTGTGAAATTGCTTTGGGGTCCCACAAAATCTCAAAGGTCATAGGAATTCCTTTTCGACTTCTTCCTGAGACAGCATCTCTAAATTTGAAGTTTTACGGGAATCCTCTATCTGTTTTTTGATTTCCTCTGAAAGTTCCATTTTATCTTCTTCAAAATAAGATACTACTCCGACAAACTCTTTTCTGAGAGATAATATATCTTCATGAATTGTTTCAAGTGTAACAGTCATTGTAAACACACCTTTTAATTTTTCGATTTAACCCTTAGTTTATGTATGGATGGCTCAACATATATATTGTTTCTTGCAAATGGATTTAGAAAAAATGCTGTATGCATGTGGTATTGAATTCACCTACAACATAACCATACTGAATAAGGAACAGTACCTTGTCACATTCCTGATATCGAGCCACCCGGGATGCACGATGGATGATATGATCGAACTTGCAGAGTACATACGCGACAAGAGAATGTACACAAAACAGGTACAAGATTTCACCCCGACCCCGATGACAGCCGCCACATGCATGTTCCATACCGAACTTTACCCGTTCACCGGCAAGGATGTCTATGGAAGGGCGAATAAATCTGGCTGGGACTGCATGGAACTGTGCCGATTGGGCGGAAGAAGTGGTAGGTTTTGGTTTGGAAGCTGTATTTAAAATTTACGGATCCCCTCAACATTGAGTGGGTAAATATTCGACGGGATGGACAGGATTTACAGGATGGGGCGGACCACTCATATCCTGTCAATCCTGTTCATCCTGTCTATTAATTCAGGAAATATGATTTCCATGTTTGAAAACATATCCGGAATAGTGATGTTGCCAACACAATGTTAAAGAGAAACCTAAATATCTGATAATCTCAGATGTCCCTCAGTTCTTTAACGCTCATATTAATCGATACTTCAGCTATATCTGCACTATACTCTGATATCCGCTGCAAACTCTCAATAACCGACCTCATTTCGGTACCGGATACACATGGATCTGTATTCTTTCTATTTTTCTTAGCAAGAGAAACACCAGTATCTGCGGCTTTTTTCGCATTGGCAATGACCCTGTTCGCATGTTTCACATCATTTTCTGCGAGTGATTTAACAGCATCTTTGAAAACATCGCGCACAAGCCGCCCCATCTCAAAGATCGGATCGTTCTCATCGATCCCGTGTTTCATTTTAATAATATTCTGTGCCATCCACTCGGCGTGATCGCCAATCCGTTCCATGCTCTTTGTGGCAAGCCGGTATCCGAGACATTCCCTTGGGCGTTTAATCCCTATCTTTTCAGAAAGCTGCGGATCCTCAATCGCTGCTTTGAGCTGCCGCACTGTCAATAGATAGAAACGATCCACTTCATTATCTCGCTGGATAACGTCCCGTGCAAGTTCAAGATCATGGTCACGCAGGGTGCGCATGACATCCTCCAGCATCGATGACACAAGCCCGGACATGCTCTGCATCGCTTTATCGAGCGACAGGTCCCGGTAGTTGAGAAGGCTTTGCAGAACCAGTTCATTCCTTGACTCTTCAATAACCTCAAGACCAATCAACCTCTGGCGCGCAGCGTCCTTGATAAATTTGCGGTCAGATGCACTGAATCCTTTATGCGAGACCAGTTTTATAATATCGTATCCGACAAGGTAATGTGCAACGAGTAACCTGAAGTTGTCTTCAGGATCATCACCATGAAATAGTTCTATCGTTGCTTTATAGAGCCGTTCTTCGATCTTCGGCTCTGATGACACCAGAAGTGACCGGTCCGGTCGCGGTGTCAGCGTTACCGTATCGCCTGCAGAAAGACCCATTTCCCGTACCCACTTGATAGGTAATGACACAATGAATGTGGAGCCGCCTGTTATCTGTATCTTTCTTTTTTCGGGTATAATGCCAATTCCACCTATATAGAGTACTAATATTCCACATAGTTGATAGTGAAATATATAAATCTATTGAAAAAAAGTTGCTGATAGATTCTTAGATCCGAATCAATTAGCATCCGTCCCGGGTGGACGGGCAGATGTATGACCACTCAGGTTTCATGAAATTGTGATATTCCCACCACGCTGTCTGAGCCTTGACACCATGCCGGTATCGTCAGACATCTCCATATCGATCTTGATGTTCGTAGAATCTGTCAGGTTCGGTTTCAAATTGCACTTCTGTTTGCAGCGCTGCAATGTTGGAGATGTCTTGTTTTAGTATACAATTTACAAACTTATGTAAAAAATTGACATACATCATCCTAAACCATTTGTGAGCATATTTTGAAAAACATACTCATGCGGCATCATTATTTATTTAAGAAAAAGATTAACTTTTGGGATTTACTGTGGAAAGTGCGTAATATAGTACCATCTGGAGATTGTCCTGCACTTTTAGGTTGGTTAAAGGTTAAAAGTGCAGGTTATACCCCGGATTTTGTAAAGCGATTTTCATCGGCCCCCACTTCGCAAATATCATTAATCCTTTTCAAATCGCTCAGGTGAATAAAGGCATCATGCCTATATAATCCTTGCACAAATGATATATTTAGACAGAGAATATCTATAGTCTGTACAGTCATCTATATAGGTAGTCAGCGATGCGTTTATTGACTAAAACGTGATGCTACAGCATCATGTTCCCAACTCAGGGCGGAGTGCTTATCCATCCAACAATAAATAAGAAAGCAGGACACCTGCATGATCACGTATGTCAGGGTCGGGATGAATTCGTATTGTAGGACTGTCCCGATGCTGCCGGCAAAATGGAACGTCAGGCTATAATCTATGACAACCCCCGCACAAAGAATAAGTGGAAGCCCCTATAGCTGCGATAGATCGATTGTAAGTTCTGCGATATTTGTTGCATAATCACTGATCCTGTTAAAACTGTCCAGAATAATCTCGATCGATGGAGCAGCCGGCGATTGGCTGATTTCGGATACCTTCCTGCCCAACCCATTTTTCTCTTCCAAAACCTTATTTGCAAGATCCGTGTCTGAGTGCCTGAGCGATTCAACACTGTGGAAGACAAGACCCTTTGAAACTTTCCCGAGTTCCATAATCTGTATCAAAACATTATCCGGGATCTCGGCAGGGTCGAGATGTCCTGCAATCTTGGCTGCATGATCACCAATGCGCTCGATATTATGTGCAGCGAGCCGGTAATAGAACGATTCAATGATGTTCAGTTCATCTTTCTTCGAAATCCTGTTCGGATCCAGACGGTTGAGATACTGTTTTGAAACCAGCAGATACATCCTATCAACCTCATCATCCCTTGCAATGATCTCATTAAGCAGTCCGCTGTCCTTTACATTCAGGACATTGATTACATCATCGAGCATCAGGTACACAAGCGAAGACATACGTTTAAATCCTTTTTCAAGTGTAAAGTCATCAGTATCAAGAAGATCCTGGATTACGACCTTAACATCAGTTTCTTCAACAACCTCAATCCCGATTAAGTTGTGGCACATTCCTCTTATCTCTTTTTTTACCTTCTGTGGAATATAGCTTCCGCATATCTCGATGAACTGGTACCCGCCTATTACATATGTGCCTATGATATCACGCCTTAGCTCATCTATTTTCCTGTCATATTCCAATCTTTTCACACGTGGAGATACTTTGTAGCCCGGCGGCGTGACCACTATTGCCCCATCACCCCGATATGAGATCGAAACCATTGATCCGGCTGCCAGCCCCGAATCCACAGCCCACCTCTTCGGAAGTGTAACAATAAATGTCGATTTTCCCGTTATCTGTACTTTTCTAGTATCCATACCGTAAAATACCTCAGTTTAGCTTTACCCTGTCACCTGTTACCATATACACCACACTCTCGCAGATATTATTGGCATGATCTCCGATCCGCTCAAGGTAACGTGCCACAAACGTCAGGTGCGATGCATTGGCAATCCTTGTCGGATACTCGACCATCAACGTAATCAACTCCCGCCTGACCTGGTCAAACAGTGCATCGATCTCATCATCACGTTTTGCAATCTCGTATGCCAGATCAGAATTTGATTCGATATAAGCCTGCAGTCCCCCTTCCACCATCTCGCATGCTATCTGAGCCATCCTGGGAATATCGATCAGGGGTTTGATATGTATTTCATCCCCTATCGCAACAGTGATCTTTGCGATGTCTACAGCAAGGTCACTCATCCGCTCAAGATCGAGATTTATCTTGAACACAGCTCCGATCATCCGCAAATCCCGTGCCATCGGCTGCTGAAGTGCAAGAAGACGCATGCAGGCATTCTCGATCTCTGCAGAAAGATCATCGATCGGTTCGTCACCTTTTATCACAACTTTTGCCTGTTCAACATTGTGATCACGCAGTGCCTTAACTGAAAATCTGATCGCCGTACCTGCCATCTCACCAAGGTTTAAGACCATCTGATCCAACTCTGCAAGTTCTTCATGATATTCATCCCTAACCATTATATTCCTCCTGTTCTACTCTCTTCCTTTTCCGATCTACGTTTCATCCGAACCGTCCAGTAATGTAATTCTCTGTGCTCTTTTCAACGGGACGTTCAAATATCTGTTTTGTATCTCCGAACTCGATCATTTCACCGAGCAGGAAAAACGCAGTGCGGTCAGATACCCTGGCAGCCTGCTGCATATTGTGCGTCACAATGATAATCGTATAATCATGTTTCAACTCAGCTATCAAGTCCTCGATCCTGGCTGTCGATATCGGATCAAGTGCGCTGCACGGCTCATCGAACAGTATCACATCAGGTTTTACTGCAAGAGTTCGTGCGATGCAAAGCCTTTGCTGCTGTCCCCCGCTTAAGTCAAGTGCAGGTTTGTCCAGTAGGTCACCTACCTCGTCCCACAGTGCAGCAGCCTTAAGACTGTCCTCAACCACCTTATCCAGTTCACGTTTTGTCTGCGTCCCGTGAATGCGCGGTCCGTATGCGATATTGTCATAGATGGACATCGGGAACGGGTTCGGCTTCTGAAAGACCATTCCTATTTTCTTCCTCAGTACAACAACATCCACATCATTTTCATAGACATCACTGCCTTCAAACAGCACCTTACCGGTGATACGGCATCCCTTTATAAGATCATTCATCCGGTTAATGCACCGTATAAACGTGGATTTACCGCATCCGGACGGACCGATCAGGGCAGTGACCATGTTCTTTTGTATCGGAATCGAAATGTCTTTCAAAGCCTGTGTATCACCGTACCAGAGGTTTAAGTTGCGGCTTTCGATCTCAATATCTTCTGTTCCCATCAATTTAATCTCCTTATCCTTATCTTATTTTATTATCTGAAATTTTTAAATTACGTATCGTTTTTTCTTACCTTATTAATGCCGTAACCCCGATCTGGTCTGGTAGTAACGCTGTATCGCAACAGCAATAAAGTTGATCAGAAGTACCATCCCGAGTAGCACAGCCGCACTGCCATACGCCATTTCATCGGATATCCCCTCCGACGCAAGGATATACAAGTGGTACGGAAGCGCACGCACTGGCTCAAATATCGATTCCGGCAGAAGCAGCGAGGATCCGGCTGTATACATGATTACGGCTGTTTCACCAATCGCCTTTCCAATGCCGAGTATAAACCCGGTCGTGATGCCTGGAAGAGCACTTGGAAGCACGACCTGCCGGATGGTCTGCCATTTCGTAGCCCCAAGAGCAAGACTGCCGTCCTTTAGACCACCTGGTACTGTTTTAATAGCTTCTTCTGATGCCCTGACAGTCCAAGGCAGTATCATGAACATCAACGCAAGCCCTCCTGAGAGGATCGAAAAACCGAACCCGAGATATACCACAAGAAATGCGTATCCGAAAAGCCCTATAACAATTGACGGGATCCCTGCAAGACATTCCACACCGAATGTGATGATACGCGTTACAACATTGTCCGGTGCATATTCGGTAAGGTATACCGCAGCTCCGACACCGATTGGCCCAGCAGTCAGTATCGCAACCGCAACAAGGCAGAGCGTTCCGACAATGGCAGGAAAAATGCCCCCTTCTGCTCCGCTCATGCGCGGTGAGTCCAGAAGGAACGAAATATCAATTACCCCGATCCCGCGGTAAACGATCATGCCGATGATGGACACCAGGATAAATACTGTTATGGCAGCTGATGCCCATAATAGCAAAATAGCTACCTTGTCAGTAATATCCGGTGAGAATATCCTGCCGCGTATTGCTCTGCTCATCGTCCTTCCCCCATCCTTGATTTCAGTGCACGATGTGAGATTGCGTTTAAGATGGCAACCATCACAAAGAGCACAATGCCTGTTGCAAAGAGCGCCTGCCGGTGGTCGCCCGGGGCTGCATAATTCATCTCGATCACGATATTTGCGGTCATAGTACGTACAGGATCAAGCACGTCATAGAGCGGTTCAGGTAGGATCGGGGAATTACCAGTGACCATCAGCACTGCCATTGTCTCTCCGATGGAGTTTCCCATACCAAGTATAACGGCTGCTACGATCCCGGACCTTGCAGCCGGCAGGATCACATTCCGAATTGTGTGCCACCGGGTGGCACCAAGTGCCAGAGATGCTTGTTTATATGTTTCAGGTACTGCAGTAATGGCATCTGCCGATATGCTGATAATATGGGGTAGTGCCATGATAGCGAGTATAATAGAGCCGGCAAGGATGCTGAAGCCGAATCCTCCGAAGCTGTCCCTGATCAATGGCACAAGCAGGACAAGTCCGAAGAATCCAAGCACAACCGAAGGGATCCCGACAAGCAGTTCGATCCCGCGCCTAATTATAGCCGCCGCCCATGGAGGTGCGATCTCAACTAAAAATATCGCACAGCTAATCCCGAGTGGAACAGCAAGGACCAGCGAGCCGGCTGCGATATAGACCGATCCCACGATCATCGGGAATATCCCGTATGAGGGTTCTCCGTCCATTGCGATCGGATTCCATTCCATCCCGAGACAGAAGGCGTGTATCCCGAACTTCAGGAGAAACGGCGCACCTTCCTTGAACAGGAACACCATGATCAGCAGTACAATTACGACCGCTGTGACTGCTGATGCGAACAACAGCGCTTCGATTATCCGTTCACGGGTTTGTCGGATCATGGTATCCCATGTCTTTTATCTTTTCCGAGTATCGAATCAACAATTAACGTCCGCTTCCCGGCAGGAAGCACCTGGTAGATCCGAATATGTTTTCCGGTATCCCCAGTGTCCCCTTCCCCATCATTTTCGATCTCGATGAGGTTGTAGCACTGGGTCGTTTTTGCCTTGATCTTGTTCGAACATGCTGTTCCTGCATTCACAACAAACATATCATTCAGTTTCCAGACCCAGGGAACATGCCTGTGCCCGCACAGTACAAGATCCACACCGCACTGGTCGAGCAGTTCAAGTACATCACCGGAATCCACAGGTATCTCTTCTTCCCGCCCTGTCATTGGCACAGGGATCAGGTGGTGATGGAGTGCGAAAATCCTGAGACCGGATCCATTAAAGTTCTCAGCGATCCAGCCGTATATTTCCCGGCCGATATGCCCGTCATCAATGTCAGGCTGGGATGAATCCACCCCCACGACCGTGACCCCATCAAGGGAACAGCATGAGAACCGTGCTCCGAAAATTTCTTCGAACAACAGGTACCCGACATTCCTTGAGTCGTGGTTTCCCGGAACGATTACCTTATTTCTGCACTCGAAACGATCGATCCACTCTTTTGCCTCCCTGTACTCCTGACAAGAACCGTTCTGGGTCAGGTCCCCTGTAATCACTAATATATCAGGCGAGATCTTATTGACGCCCTGCACTACGGATTCTGCAATATCAGTGAGAAAATGGGCACCGCAAACATGAAGGTCCGAAAGATGCACGATCCGTGTCATTTTACACCTCGTAATTTATATCTTTACATTTTTATCTTTATTATCTATCATCGAATCAACGATCAACGTCCGTTCCCCCTCGGGAAGTACCTGGTAGATCCGAATACGCCTCCCTGTATCCACTTCCCCATCATCTTCGATATCGATGANGTTGTAGCACTGGGTCGTTCTTGCCATGATCCTTTTCGAGCATGCTGTTCCTGCATTCACAACAAACATATCATTCAGTTTCCAGACCCATGGCACATGCCTGTGCCCGCACAGTACAATATCCACACCGCATCGGTTGAGCAGTTCAAGCACATCACCGGAATCCACTAGTATCTCTTCTTCCCGTCCTGTCATTGGAACAGGGATCAGGTGGTGGTGGAGTGCGAAAATCTTAAGACCGGAACCATTAAAGTTCTCAGCGATCCAGCCGTACCTCTCCCGGCCGATATGCCCATCATCGATATCAGGCTGGGACGAATCCACTCCCACAACCGTGACCCCATCAAGAGAACAGCATGGATACCTTGTTTTGAAAATATCTTCGAACAGCAGGTAACCGACATTCCTGGAGTCGTGGTTTCCCAGAACGATCACTTTATTACTGCAATCGATCCGGTCTATCCACTCTTTTACATCCTCGAACTCCTGATAAGTGCCGTTCTGGGTCAGGTCCCCTGTTATCACCAGGATATCAGGTGATATCTCATTGACGCTCTGCACTACAGATTCTGCAACATCACTGAGGTAATGAGCGCTGCTTATATGAAGGTCTGAAAGATGCACGATCCGTGTCATTTTACACTCCACCTGTGTCTTAAGCCAGATATCAGTTCACAGGTATGAAATGCACATCTTCCACTATACTCTGCCCTTCATTTCCGAGCACAAAGTCAAGGAATGCCTGCTCACTACTGTCCGGATTGCCGTTAGTGATCATCCAGAGTGTACGTGAGATCGCATAGCTGCCGTCCACAACGCTTTGTTCAGAAGGCATGATTCCATCGAGCCTGACTGCTTTGACATCAGAGTTGACGTATCCGAATGAGAGGAATCCTATGGCCTGGGCGCTTCCGGCAACAGTTGCCCGTGTCTTGCCGTTTGAGTCCTGGATAATCCCACGGACTGTGATCTCGGCTTTAATGGGTTTCATAACTGCCTGCTCGAAGCAATCCCGTGTCCCTGATCCTTCTTCACGTGTGACCACCATGATATCGGTATCTGTGCCTCCCACATCCTTCCAGTTTGTGATGTTACCTGTATAGATGTCTTGCAGCTGTTCCATTGTAAGATCAGTGACAGGATTGGACGGGTGCACTGTGACTGCAACGCCATCTTTTGCAACGCCATGCGCAACAAGATCCGGATGTGCCTCTGTTTCAGTGGATTTCATGTCGCGGGATGCGGTCCCGATATCCACGGTCCCATCCGCTACAGCCTTAACTCCGTGTGAGGAGCCACCGCCTGATACAAAGATCCGGCTGCCCGGATGATTTTCCATAAAGATACGCGCACATTCTTCGGCAACTGGCAGAACCGTTGTCGATCCTGCGATCTGCAATTTTATATCTGCGAGTGTGTCATGCGTTTCCACAGCATCATCCGGTGTTTCCGCAGCATTGTCCGTATTGTCGATACAACCCGACCCGAACAGTGATATTGAGATTACTGCGAGCATCAGTAGTACCATACTTGTACGCACCAATGATTTTGATAAGATAATTTGTAGTTTCATGTTATATTTCACCGACTGCAAATGTGCAGGTGAATATATATAGATTATCCCAATAAATATATAGTATATATGTGTAGACTATAGTTGATGCATATACTACATAATTACAATTGACGAATCACGTTTGTATAAAAAGAAGTTAAAATATAACTGAAAGGAACCTATACACAGTTCTAGCAATGTAGACAGGTTGCAAACGATCTCTCATATGAGATGTTCATCCGGCGCGAGTATAGAGAGAAAGAAACGAATGCAGCGCGCACTTTTGATACATAAGAATCCTGAGAATTATAAACTTGTGCATGATGCGCCTGATAAGGGGCAGGATAGATATGGCTGGGACTGCTTGGAATTATTTGATTGGGCGGAAGAAGTGGTAGGCAGAACTTTTGAGACTCACAAAATCTCAAAAGTTATAGGAATTCCTTTTCAACTTGTTCTTGGGTCAGCATCTCAAATTTTGGTGTTTTGCGAGAATCTTCGATTTGTTTTTTGATTTCAAATGAGAGTTCCATTTTGTCTTCTCCAATATGTGGTGCTATCCCGCTAAACTCTCTTTTGATGTTGTGAATCCAAGTATCATTTCCTTCTTCTTTTCCAACCACATCAATCACTTCATTTTATTGCGTAATTCGTCTAAACTCAAGGGAGGATTTTTTGTATGAAGCATTGCATGACAATTCGCGCAAACCAATGCAATGTCATCAAGTGTGGTTGTGGCTGTTTCTTCTATATTGCCAATCGGAATTTTGTGATGTGCTATGATATATCCGTTGCCGATTTTTCCATAAACTTCTTTGAACGCCATTCCGCACACTTCGCAACGATAATCAGAATTCATTTTTTTAGCTTCAACTAAAGCGCGATTTCTTGAACAAAATGTAGCCTCTGATTTGTATCTGTTTCCCTCTTCAGCTTCAATTCGTTTAATTTCTTTGCGTGTTTTAGATTCCATTTCACGAATTTTGTCCATATGCTCTTCATTTAATTTTATAACTATGTGCAGATTAGCTTCAAGATTAAGCTTAAATGGGAGAAAATCTTTTTCCCAGTCAACTCTTACAAAATGTTCCCATGTCGATTCGGATCCATTTAAAATATTTGGGTCGTAATCATATTCTTCTGTAATCACTCCCTTTCCCACAATATTTACGCCTTCTTTTGCATATATAACATCTTCTTTTTTCATTTTGTAAGCAACTTTTTTAAGACTTCCTTGAGGAGAAGTAGCATTAATTCCTTTCGTTCGCCAAATATCATCATATTCATTATCTGTGAGTTTAGAACAATCACCAACTACTGGTTCACCATCATAGCCATAGTAGCTCATCGCAGCAATCCCACGTTCATAACAGTCTGACCACAACTCATGAATAATATTATCTCTTTTTATTCTAAAAGACATACGCCAATAGTTCATTTTATCACCTTAGTAAAATTTCTCGGAATTTTTATTGTTAATACCAATAAATGTTATGTGCAGATAAAATATGCACAAGATGCAATAATATTCTTTTGATTAATTGGAAGGGGTCAATACATCGTACAGTGTTTCATTTGGCAAAGGAAGGGTCAATAC